>JAKSKB010000047.1 GCA_024401975.1 Bacteroidales bacterium
GCTGAAGCGCCTTATTAGTCAACCCCTTTTGTCTTACCCCCGCTGCTGACGCAGCCGCCCCGATGGGGCATGCCGCTTGCACTTCGTTCCAGCAGGTGCTGACGGGGCTGTCAGATGATTTTGCCGTTGCAGATTACAGCCTTGATGCAGGACGAGTCCGCTGCATACACCCAATTTGATTCGAGGTTGTGGCAGGGAGTCATCTTGATGTTGCCGAGGTCGAGAAGGATGCAGTCCGCGACCTTTCCTTCAGCTATTTCCCCACCATCGACACCCAAGGCGGAGGCACTGTCCGCGCCTGCCCATTTCATCACTTCCTTTGCGGGTAGCAGTGTGGGGTCACCGTTGACTTTTGCAAGCAGTGCGGCGAATTTCATCTCCTCCCTGAGATCGAGATTGTTGTTGGAAGAGCTGCTGTCCGTGCCGAGGGCAATGCGTACGCCCGAACTTATGGCATCTTCATAAGGGAATCTGCCGCTGCCGAGTTTCATATTGGAACACGGGCAGTTGACTGCCGTGACGCCGCGTCGGGCGAGTATGTCCCATTCTTCCTTCTCCACGTGCACGCAGTGCGCGGCGATGACGTCCGGCCCCAGCACTCCGAGGGAGTCGAGGTAACGTACCGGCGTCATCCCGTGCTCCGCCAGACAATCCTGCACTTCCTTTTTTGTCTCTGCAAGGTGGATATGAATCTTCATATCATTTTCGCGGGCGAATTCGGTGCATCTCCGAAGCCTTTCCGCGCTGACCGTGTAGATGGCGTGCGGGGCTATCGCAAGTTTTATCCTGCCCCCGGTCGGGTCTTTCCATTCGCGTATGAACTGCTGCTTCTGTCTGGTCTGCGACAGGGAATGATTGTCCATCACCGTGATGCCGATGAGTGCGCGCATACCGGACTTCTCCACTTCCGCTATGGTCTGTTCTATTTCGAAGTACATGTCATTGAACATCACAGACCCCGTTCCCTTCATTTCTTTCAGAGCCAGTTCCGAGCCGCGGCGTATGTCCTCCCGTGTCAGATTGCTCTCAAAGGGCCAGATATGCTCCGTCAGCCATTCCTGCAGGGGCATATCATCGGCGTATCCCCTGACAAGCGACATGGCCGCGTGCGTGTGGGCGTTGTAGAGAGCCGGAACTATGGCCAGACCGTCGCAGTCCATTTCCGTCGAAGCGGTCGCGCCGTCTGCGACATCCAGGCATTTGAAGTGTCCTTCTTCGGAGAGTATGTTTGTTTCTCTGCCTTCAAACAGAACATTTTTCAACAGAAGACTATCCATAGCACAAATATAGAATAAAATTGTTAAATTTGCTCAAATATATTCTGCATAGGCGCAGGACCTTTCCGTACATAAGGATGAACAGGAAAAACATACTTATTTTTACAGTCGTGGCAGTGCTGCTTTTCGCACTTATCGTTGTCGCGGTGAAATTGCTTTATTCCAACGTTCCTGCCGATGACGGTGTCGAAAGGACGTCGTACGCCACTCTTCTCCGGGCTGTTCCTTCCGATGCGGCTACGGTTATGTGCTTCGGCGATGTCGCCAGAGCCACGGACTTCATTGTCGGAGCCTCGTCCCCGTTCTCCGAATTCTATTCCCGTACGAGAAGCCGCAGATTCCTCAGTTTCCTGAATGAAACCGCCGAAAAAGAAATCCGCGGTGCGCACGTTGTGATATCAATGCACTTCAGCGGAAATATGGAGCCCTTGATGATAGTGGACGGCGGGAGGCATAGCGCCGACGACACTTCCGGAGTACTGAAGGCTCTGTCGGGACTCTGCGCGGACAACGGATTGAAGCACAGGCTCGTTCAGAAAGACAGGGATCTGCTGCTCGTATCGGCGTCCGAGACTTTGATTGGAAGTTCCGTGCGCAATATCGAGGAGGGCTCTTCCATCCTGGATGATCAGAAATTCATTTCGGTGCTTTCCCGGACGTCGGCTCCCAACGTCATATACGTGAATCACGAATATGCCTCGCAACTGATTGCCACTTACCTTGGCAGAGACTACCGCCATTGGGCGGACTTCGTAAAGAAAGCGGCCGATTGGACGGCATTGGGCATCGTCCTGTCGGAAGATTCCAAACTTGAAATGAAAGGCGGGCAGTCATTTTCGAAAAATGCGTCTTACTACGCCAATGTCATTTCTGCAATGACACCCGGGCAGACGCGGCTCCCTGAGATACTCCCCGCCGGGACCGTGTATTCTGTCGCCATAACCGACCCTGACTACAAACACTATGCCCCTGCATTTGAAAAATATATCGATGCCCAGGGTAAACTTCAGGAGCGCAAGAAGAAGCTCTCGTCACTTTCCTCCGACAGCGACGGCCCCTTGCAGTGGAGGCGTGATTCTAATCCCTCCGAAGTGGCAAGGGTCAGATGGATGTCGGGCAAACGGACTTATGAAGCGTTGTTCGTCCGCGTACAGAGCAAGGCGAAGGGAGAGCCGAAGGTGGTCGCTAATGATTGCATAAGTTATCTTTCGGTGCTTTACGGCGATATATTCAGCATTCAGGACGAGTCACGCTGCGTGTCTGTCGGCAACTGGACAGCCATAGGAAGCGAAGACGCTCTTTCGGACTGGCTTGAAGCGGGACGTCTCAATCCTGTGTTCCCATCATTGGAGTGTTCGGCGTCACTGGTGATGGGTTATACCGTTCTGACCTGGAGCGGAAACGATTGCCATCTCAAATTTGAGATTCCCGATCTTCCGGAGGATGAAGTTTCCTCTGACACCCCGGCCGGGCTCGAGATATCCAAAGGACCTTTCAAGGTCAAAAACTGTGGAAGCGGGAAAATCAACGAGTTCTATCAGAATGAGAAGAATGCGCTCTGTTTGCGCGACGAATCGGGCAAGGGGCTCTGGGGCGTTCCGTTCGGAAAGGATATCTGCGGAGCTGTCGCCGAGATTGACTACCTCCGCAACGGGAAGATACAGTTCCTCTTCTGCTCCGGTTCCGAAATGTACCTGATAGACCGTCTGGGACGTTTTGTCAGGGATTTTCCCGTCAATCTGGGGAAGGAGGTCCTGCTGGGCCCCGCCGCCTATGAAGTTCCTGAAACGCGCCTGATGGTGCTGCATACCGACAATACGATTGCGATGTACGACCTCAAGGGAAAGAAACCCGCCGGGTGGACAGACATCGTTTCTCCTTATCCCATTCTGTCTCTGCCCGTTCCGGTGACCTGCGAAGGGACCAGATACTGGGTCGTCGAGACCAGGGGAGGCCGTCTGGCTTATGAATTCAACGGAGGTGAAGCGCTCAAGGGTAAGGCCGCCAGAAACGTATTGAAGTAATCCCTATGGAGTTCAAGTCCGTAAACAAGCTCCTCGAAAAGAGTTTCGCTGAGAATTGGGACCTCCCGGCGTTGTCCAATTATCAGGGTGCGAGGCTTTCTTATGCCACCGTTGCGGAGCGCGTCGAACATATTCACATCTGTTACAGGGAATGCGGACTTGAAAAAGGTGACAAAGTGGCTCTCTGCGCAAGGAACCAGACCAACTGGGCCATCTCATTCATCGCCACGCTTACTTATGGGGCAGTCCCGGTGCCTATATTGCACGAGTTCAAGCCCGGGAACATCCATTATCTTGTCAATCATTCCGAGTCAAAAGTACTTTTTGTCGATGAGAGTATATGGGAAGGCCTGTCCGAATCTGAGATGCCCGGCCTTTCCGCAGTGGTACAGATGAATACGCTCAAATTCATCTGGTCTTCTGATCCGGCTCTGATACAGGTCAGGGCGAATCTCTCACGGATGTTCCGCGAGAGGCATCCCGACGGATTCAGACCCGAAGATATGAATTATTACGAGGACAGTCCCGAAGAACTGGCTCTGCTCAACTACACTTCCGGGACATCAGGATTCTCCAAGGGGGTTATGATTCCTTACCGTGCCCTGTATGCCAATATGAAGTTCGCCGGATGGGCGGAACCTCATCTGGGTGCCGGGTCGGATATAGTGGCGATGCTGCCTTCCGCCCATATGTACGGTTTGATGTTCGAGTTCCTCTTTCAAATGACCATAGGTTCCCACGTACATTTCCTGACAAGGGTTCCGAGTCCCAAGGTCATTACGACGGCCTGTGAGGAGGTTAAACCCGACCTGATCATATCGGTCCCCCTCGTACTTGAAAAGTTGTACAAGACCCGCCTCAAGGATGAGCTGGACAGAAACCGTATCCTGCTCAAACTTCCGGTACTTGACAAAGTGGTGTTGCAGAGGATGCGGAGTGCGCTTATGAATGCGTTCGGCGGCAAATTCGAGGAAGTAATCATAGGTGGCGCCGCATTGAATCCGGAAGTGGAAAGACTGCTCCGAAGGCTTGGTTTTCCGTTCACCGTAGGATACGGGATGACTGAGTGCGCGCCCATAATCACCTATGACAAGTGGAATGCCAACAAGCCGTGCTCCTGCGGCAAGGCAATCCCCTCCTGCGAGATAAGGATTGACTCTCCCGATCCTCAGAACGTGCCAGGTGAAGTGCAGGTCCGTGGCGACAACTTGTTTCTGGGATATTACCGCAACGAAGATGCTACGGAAAGAGCCTTTACCGGTGACGGCTGGTTCAGGACGGGGGATATGGGCGTGATGGACAAGGACGGTTATCTCTACCTGAAAGGGCGTTTGAAATGTATGATTCTGGGGCCGTCGGGGCAGAACATCTATCCGGAGGAACTGGAGTCCGTCATCAACAACATAGACTATGTCGTCGATTGTCTTGTGGTGAGCCGTAATGGGGAAATCGTGGCATTGGTGTATCCCGATTATCATCGTGCGGGGCTTGGTGGGATGAATGGCAGGCAAGTGGACGAATTTATCACCGAAGCCGTGAACCGGGCCAACGAGGAGTTCCCGAATTACGCGCATATCAAACGTGTGGAGTTCATGCCGGAAGATTTCGAGAGGACTCCCAAAAGAAACATAAAACGGTATCTGTATCAGAAATAATGGAGAAATTTGACGAAAGATATCTTGAAATGGCGGCAGTGTGGGCGAAAAACTCATATTGCAAGCGCCGTCAGGTAGGTGCCCTTATAGTCAAGGACAGGATAATCATTTCAGACGGTTATAACGGGACCCCGTCCGGTTTCGAAAACGTGTGCGAAGACGAGAACGGCGTCACCAAACCCTATGTCCTTCACGCCGAGGCTAATGCCATAACCAAGGTCGCCCAGTCCGGAAACAGCAGCCGGGGAGCTACCTTGTACGTTACGGCATCTCCCTGCATCGAATGCGCCAAACTCATCATACAGTCCGGAATCAGCAGGGTCGTCTATAAAGACGAATACAGGCTTACGGACGGGGTGGACCTGCTTAAGAAGGCGGGAGTGGAAGTTGAAAAAGTCGGATGAGCGGGAGTAAGGCAACATATCTGTTGAGCATACTCGCGGGCGTGTGCATCGGTGCGCTTGCGGCGGGGCTGGTCGGATTTTCACCGCGTTCACGCGGCAAGACCGGAATCTATCGGGAATGGGACAAACTTAATCTCGTTCTGAAAAGCGTCAGCGACAACTATGTGGACAGCATCGCCTATGGTGACGTGTCTGAAGCCGCAATCGCGGAGATTCTCTCCAAACTCGACCCCCATTCGGTCTATATGCGTCCCGAAGATCTGGCCGACAGCGAATCCGACCTTGCGGGCAATTTCGATGGCATAGGCATACGCTTCACTGTTCCTGAGGACACGGCAATCGTTACGGAGGTGATACGCGGGGGCCCTGCGGAATCCGCAGGACTTCAGGTCGAAGACCGCATCGTCCGTGTGGACTCGATTGACATTGCCGGGGTGGGCTATCCGCAGGACAGTATGGTCCGGCGGATGAAAGGTCCTGCCGGGACGATGGTCAAGGTGACTGTCCTGCGCGGGAAGGAACTCAAACCGTTTGATATAAAGCGGGGAAAGATTCCCGTTCATTGCGTTATTGCGTCATTTATGCTGAACGACACCACCGGCTACATAAAGCTTGACAAGTTCTCCCGGACTACGGTGATGGAATTCGCCGTCGCCGGAAGCGAACTTCTCGAAAGCGGAATGAAGAAGCTTGTACTCGACCTGCGTGACAATACGGGGGGCTATTTCGATCAGGCTCTCACCCTGTCCAATATGTTTCTCCCGGAAGATGCCGACATAGTCTATATGGCGGGGCTTCACCGCAAGCGTGAATCATACAAGGCAAACGGAAAGGGGACCTTCGTCGATATGCCTCTGGTTGTTCTGATAAATGAGAATTCGGCCTCCTCCAGCGAAATCTTCGCCGGAGCGATACAGGACAACGACAGGGGAGTGATAATAGGGCACAGGTCATTCGGAAAAGGGCTCGTTCAGGAGCCGTTCTACTTCACGGACGGTTCCGGCATACGCCTGACCGTGGCACGTTTCTACACCCCATCTGGAAGATGCATACAGAAACCGTACTCCGAGGGGACTGAAGAATATGTCACCGATATTTACAAACGTTATCTTTCCGGCGAACTCTTCGAAGCGGACAGCATCAAGGTTAATACGGACTCTGCCTATCATACGGCCGGTGGCCGCACCGTCTATGGCGGCGGAGGCATAATACCGGACGTATTCGTTCCTGCCGATACTTCTGCGGAATACGTGGCGGCAGTCAAGAAACTGCTCCCCCGCTATGCCCGTATGACAGATCAGGATTTCTACCGGGAATACGTGCGCATAGACAATGCGGTCAAGGAGGCTTTGAAACCTCACGAAATAGGAAAACAATAATAATTGAAAATGGATACTATCAGAAGAACCAAAGTCAAAGAACTTCTCAGAACGGCACCGGGACAGGAAGTCCTTGCCAAAGGATGGGTCAGGACGAAAAGGGGCAACCGTGAAATAGCATTCATAGCGCTGAATGACGGTTCCACTATCGCCAATATCCAGATAGTCGTGGACAAGGCATCGATGGATGAGTCTGTCCTGTCCGGCATCACCACCGGAGCCTGCATCGGTGTCAGGGGTAAACTGGTCGAGTCGGTCGGCAGCGGTCAGGCTGTAGAGATACAGGCGTCAGACATAGAAATTTACGGTGGGTGCGACCCGGTGAGGTATCCCCTCCAGAAAAAGGACACGTCGTTCGAGTATCTCCGTACCGTGGCTCATATGCGTATGCGTACCAATACATTCGGTGCGATACTGAGAATACGCAGTCAGATGGCGTACGCCATTCACGAGTACTTCCACTCGAAAGGATTCGTATATCTGCACACTCCGCTCATCACTGCTTCCGACTGCGAGGGTGCCGGACAGATGTTCCAGGTGACCACTCTGGACCTTGAAAATCTCCCGAAAAACAAGAAGGGGACTACGGACTTCAGCAAGGATTTCTTCGGCAGACAGACTTCACTGACGGTCAGCGGCCAGCTTGAAGGGGAACTCGGAGCCACCGCCCTCGGGGAGATTTATACGTTCGGACCTACTTTCCGCGCAGAGAATTCCAATACTCCACGTCATCTGGCCGAGTTCTGGATGATTGAGCCTGAGATGGCCTTCTACGACATCAACGACAATATGGATCTTGCGGAGGATTTTATCAAACATCTGGTACGTCAGGCGCTTTTCCATTGCTATGATGACATAAAATTCCTTTCGGACAAATACGATCCCGAGTTGATAGACCGTCTGCGGAGCGTAATCAAGACTGATTTTGTCCGTCTCGAATACACTGAAGGCATCAGGATTCTCGAAGACGCGGCGAAAAACGGAGTCGCTTTCGAATATCCCGTATATTGGGGCGTCGATTTGCAGAGCGAGCACGAGAGGTATCTTGTCGAGAAACATTTCGGGAGGCCGGTCATCCTGACAGGATACCCGAAGGACATCAAGGCATTCTATATGAAACAGGACTCCGACGGAAAGACAGTGCGCGCAATGGACATACTTTTCCCCAAGATAGGGGAAATCATCGGGGGCTCCGAAAGGGAATCTTCCCTCGAAAAGCTCGAAGCGCGCATTGACGAATTGGGAATGAGCCGCAAAAATCTCGAATGGTATATCGATACGAGGCGCTTCGGTTCCTGTCCTCACAGCGGGTTCGGGCTGGGCTTCGAGCGTCTTCTCCTCTTCGTGACGGGGATGCAGAACATCAGGGATGTCATCCCGTTTCCCCGCACTCCCAAGAATGCTGAATATTGATAAACTTTTCCTTACAATATGTTGGTCATAGGTATTGCCGGGGGATCCGGCTCAGGGAAAACGACGGTTGTAAAGGCATTGTGCCGCGAACTGGGTGAAAGGGTTACGGTCATCTCGCAGGACTCCTACTATAACGATATGAGCCACTGTACGGAGGAGGAGAGGCGAGTATATAATTTTGACCATCCGGATTCCATAGATTGGGATCTTCTCTGCTCCAACCTCAAGTCCCTGAAGGAGGGCAGGGCTGCGGATCAGCCTGTATATTCTTTCATCACCTGCGCGAGGTCCGCCACAGAGACGGTGCGCCTGGAGCCCGCCGACGTCATCATCATTGAAGGGATACTGATATTTACCTGTGAGAAACTGCGCGACCAGATGGACATAAAGGTGTTCGTGGATGCGGATGATGACGACCGTCTGATGAGAGTGATGGTGCGCGACATTGCCGAAAGGGGGAAAGACATCTTCTGGGTAATAGAGCGATATACCCGCACGGTCAAGCCGATGTATCTTAAGTTCATTGAACCGAGCAAGCGCTATGCCGACCTGATTATACCGCAGGGTGGACACAACAAGATAGCCATCGGGATGGTGTGTGATACGATAGAAAGGTCATTGACAAGATAAACGGATAAGGAGCGACGTGAAGAGACTTCAGAACGAGGATAAGGCGGGATTGTACATCACGGTAATTTTTCACCTGCTGGTGATTGCCATCCTTCTCATAGCTCAGATAGGTGCGGTTCTCCGCTCCGAAAACACTTTCGTTCTTGACTTCACGAAACAGGAGGAGAAGGAAAAGATTGCCCGTGAAGAAAATTTCCGGGAAGACATATCGAGACGTCTGGAGGAGATGATTGCCGCGAGTGAAGCGGGAAGGGACCAGGTGCGGAATATAGCGGTGGACCGTTCGCATCTCAAGGATGACCGTGGAACGGATGCCCGGAAACTCTACGAAGAGGCGGAAAGGTTGCAGGAGGAACTGGACAAGGGCAAATCGGCCGTTCATCAGGAAGAGGATGCGCTTGCCTTGCAGCCTGTCGAAAAAGACTCTCGCGAAGAGCAGCCCGAGAGTAATTACAGCGGGCCCTCCGTACTTTCGTGGGAACTCGAGGGCCGCAAGGCGAGCCGTCTCAAGGTGCCTGCATATCTGGGAATGGGGGCCGGGATGGTGACGGTCATCATCACTGTCGACAATCGCGGCAATGTAATAGACGCGAGGGTGGAAGACGCGATGTCGTCAAAGGACGCCGGCCTGCGCAAATATGCCGTAAATGCTGCCAGGGCATCAAGGTTTTCCGCTTCTCCGACGGCGCCGGCCAGGCAGACCGGCAACATAGTTTATCAATTCATAGCACAATAGCCTCCTGGCGGTGAGAAGAAAGCGGTAGGCGTGTATGCCGGACAGCAGACTCCGCTCCCGCGCCTGACATCCTCAAGCAGAAAAGAGCGGTCTGTGGGACCAGACCGCTGTTCGCAACATCCTTGCAGAAGACTATGTTGAATCCGAAAATAAGATACGCAAGGAAAGAAGCGGCATTGCCCGCAAGCCTGCCGCTTCTCCCGCCGATATTTTCCGGTTCCACCATAGAACTGTATCAAAAATCACTCGGGTTGGATGTCAAGAAGTTCTATCTGGAATATCAATAGGGAATAGGCCGGAATCGGTCCTTGATCCCGCGCGCCATACCCGAGTTGGTAAGGAATGTACACCTCCCATTTCGAACCCTTCGGCATAAGCATCAAAGCCTCGGTCCAGCCGGGAATGACTCCCCTGGGGCTAAACGTTATCGGCTCTCCCCTGGCATATGAACTGTCGAACACAGTCCCGTCCAACAGCTTGCCCCAATAATGCACTTTCACCATATCACCTTCCTGGGGCTTTTCGCCGCTCCCTGCCGTCAATACCTTATATTGAAGACCGCTCTGACACACAATCACACTGTCATTCTTGGCATTCTCTTCAAGGAACTTCTCGCCTGCTGTCTTGTTTTCCTCATCAGCAGGCCATAGTGTCGTATGGTCATACAGTTCCACCCGGAACTTCATCACGGAGTTCTGCGGAACGGCCGGTATCACCTCATCCCCGAACATCACTCTGTATGGCACAAGGAACTCACATATCGAGCCTTCCGGAAAAAGCTGCAGAATCTCCATCCATCCGTAGCCCTGCGAGCTTACCCACTGCTTGAAAGGAACCTCAATAGGCCTTGGCCCGGTATTTCTACGCGTATCCTGTAAAGTCTGCCCGGTCTGGACAATAGCCATAGTAAAATGCATTTTCAAAAGGCTGTCAAGGGAGGGCTTCTCCTTATCCCCCTCCTTGATTATTCTGTACTGGAGGCCGCTGGGCAGCACAACCGTTCCCTCCCTTCTGGCATTCTCCTTCAAAACCTCTTCTCCGACTTCCCTATAATGCCACCCGAGATCCGACAGGAAAGCGATGCTGTCGGGTATCTCAATCATCGTGAACTCCGACCTCGACACCGTGACAGGACCGGGCCTGTATTCATAGAATCCGACCTTTGCCCCTTCGGCGGTCTCCTTCCCGAATGACATGGTGAAACCGTCAGCCATCACGACGGGCAGGGTGACGAAGGAATATTCCGAATCCTTCTGGAAAAATTCACCAGACTCGGGGACAAGGGTTATTTTATCCGCAGAGTCCACAGCAGCCACAATGGGATCACCTCCCTCAGAGAAGGAGAACAATGCCTTGCCCGCGAGAGCCTCCCCGGCGTTGGAAGTGATTGTTATGGTAGATATGCTGTCCAGCGGGAGTTTGAACCTGATTCCTCCGCAGACGTTGATGAAATGCAAATCGGTTGTCTCCGAATGGGCCAGCGCTGTAACCAGGCCGTCATCATAAGACCCGGTAACACCATACTGCACGGCCGGCAGAGCAGCCGTCACCCCCTCTCCGCTGCACACGGCATACCTGTCATAAGGACGGAAACCCCAGACGTTGGCCAGCCCGTCTTTCGTAACTCCGAGGGCAGTCGCCGCCCCGAACGTGGCGGAAGAGGCTTCCTCTTCGTTCCTTGAGGTGTATTTCACCCCGACTGAACCGTAGAATACGTTGATGTTGTCGGCCGGCTTCCACAAAACGGGTTCGAACCTTATCCCATCAACTCCATTTGGTGTCCCGTTCTCAATCGACGCGACAACATCCGGTACAGGGGAGAATTTTTCACCCTCGATACCGACGCAGGCGGCGGCCATTGTCACCGCCACAAGCAAAACACACACACATTTCTTTTCATTCTCAATCAAATTTGATTTTCCGAGCCGCAAAGTTAGCATTTTTTCCAAATATAAGGAAATGGTAGTATCTTTGCCGACGATGAAAAACGCGCGTTCCATACTCGGAATGGTTTGTCTGGCGGCGCTTGCCATACTGCCGGCGGGATGCCTCAAGGAAGACAACCCGGGGGACTACCGGCTGGAACACACCCTCATTTTCTGCGGGATGGGATTCAACAACATTTCCTCCTCCATCACCGGCGTCGATGTCCTCACGGGCCCGACTGTGCTTGGAGAGGCGCTCAGATACGCGATGAAGGCCGTACCCTCCGACAGTTACGGATTCATTTTCTCCTCCCACGGTACCGGCTGGCTGCCGAAGGGATACTACTCCACCCACGGCAGTCTGAGACTTTCGGGCGCTCCCGGCAACGGAGCGGATACCTTCAGCAATATGCCCGGCCCTCCGGTCAAAAACTTGGGGAACGAATTCGCGGGCTCGGAGTCGAACCAGGTGGAACTCGACCTGCCCGAATTCGTCAACTCCTTCCCGATGCACGCCGGCAGCAAGCCCGACCTGAGAGCCGTATGCACCGAATATTACAGGAAATACGCTGATGGCAACAGCTACGCCACCGTATCTCTGATCGACTGAACCGAACTCGATACCCTGGCCTCGGTATGCCGCGACCTGTTTGCGAACTACCGCCAGAGGATTGCGTACGTCAATCCGGCCTCCGTACAGCGTTTTTTCAGAAAAGACGTGTCAGGAAGATACAAGCACTGGTTCTATGACCTGCAGGATCTCCTCTCCAAGGCCGGAATCTCCCCCGCAGACTCCACGAGGCTGGAAGACGCTATGTCGTCAAAGGACGCCGGCCTGCTACAACCAGCTTGCGGTACTGATGTTCGGGCAACTTTCCAACCGTGAAAGTCT
>JAKSKB010000048.1 GCA_024401975.1 Bacteroidales bacterium
TGAGATGTTTGCTGGCAAATCCCGTTATGATTATGATATAGTTACAACGGAAAGCGCCGGTCATGCAGTGGAACTGGCCTCTGACTTTGCACAGGATGGAATGGAACTGGTGGTTGCTGTGGGCGGCGATGGAACCGTGAACGAGGTCGGGCGCGGACTGATGCATACCGATACCGTTATGGGAATCATTCCGTGCGGTTCCGGAAATGGGCTGGCCAGACATCTTGGCATAAGCGGGGGTGTCAGGAGCCTTTGGCCGACCGGACGGAATCTGGACAGGATGCTGGATATCATAGAAAACGGACGTGTGCGGCGACTCGACTGGGGGACAGTCAACGGCAATCCCTTCTTTTCCGTTTGTGGGACCGGGCTTGACGCTATAGTGAGCGAGCGTTTCGCTAAAGCCGGCAGCCGCGGCTTGATGACATATATCAGGGAGGCTGTGAGAACGTGGCGCGGATTTCGTCCGTTGAAATATACAATAGAGACGGATGGCAGAACAATGGAAACGGAGGCTGTGCTGATTACCTGCGGAAATTCCAGCCAATGGGGCAACGGAGCCAGAATAACGCCTCTGGCAAAGTCTGATGACGGTATGCTGGAAGTGACGGTTCTGAAAGTGTTCCGAACAATCGAAATCCCAGTTCTGGTATGGCGCCTGATGACGGGCTCTCTTCATAAAAGCCGCCGCGTGGTATCCCTTAGGGGCAAGGAAATCAGAATATACGGCTCGGCACCGGGCCCCTTCCATCTGGACGGGGATTGGATGCCTGCGGTTCGGAATCTGGAAATAAGGATTATGCCTGATCGGCTTCGCGTGCTGGTTCCTTATAGATAATTTATATGATTTCCATTTTAAATAATTTCATATATTTGTATATATGTATATATGCGAATTATTGCAATCAACAGTCTTCGGGAGTATTGGGAGAAACATCCCGAAATTCAGCAGCCATTGAGCGAATGGTATTTGAAGGCGAGCAGGATGGAGTGGGAATCGTTTGATGACATGCGGACGGATTTCAATGATTGTGCGATATCATTGGCGGGAAGAAAACCCCGACTTATGATCGGGCAAGAATAATCTCGAAAAGGCTTGACATTGCTCCATCCATTGTATTGGCACTATGAAAATCACGATACTGTCAGACAACATAGGGTGCGGGTCCCTCGAAGGAGAATGGGGCCTGTCCGTCCATATCGTGTACGGTGGGAAGAATTACCTGCTTGATACGGGTGGGTCTGAATTGTATCTCTCCAATGCATCAAAGCTCGGGATAGACATATCCGATGTCGATTGCGCCATTCTTTCTCACGCTCATTATGACCACTCGCGGGGGCTGGAGGCGTTCTTCCGCGTCAACCGGAAGGCATATCTCCACATAAGCCCCAATGCAGGGGAGAACTGTTACGGCGGCATAGGCTTCCTGAGCAGATACATAGGACTGCCTAAAGGCCTTCTTGCGGCATACGGCGACAGGATGAAGGCAAATGGGGAAGTGACAGAGATAGATGAAGGAGTGTTTGTAGTGCCGCATTCCACGGCAGGACTCTCGAAAATCGGACGCCGGTCCCATCTGTACGTCCGATGCGGATGGCTGTACCGACCGGATGACTTCTCCCACGAGCAGAGTCTCGTGTTCCGGACAGAAAATGGTCTCGCGGTTTTCAACAGTTGTTCTCACAGCGGTGCGGACGTGGTCGTTGACGAGGTCAGGAAGGCCTTTCCGGATGAGAGTGTGACGGCATATATCGGCGGCTTGCATCTTTTCCGTATGAGTGAAGCGGAAGTGAAGGCGGTTGCCGTCAGAATTAGAAGTGCGGGAATCAGCCGTGTCATTACCGGCCATTGTACGGGCGACAAAGCTTTCGCCGTTTTGAAATCCTGTCTGGGGGACGCGGTCGAGCAGTTCCGTTGCGGAATGAGTATTACACTGTAATCGAATCAAATGAACAATATATGAAATCTGTAATGAAAAGTATCTTCGTTAAAGTGCTTGTGCCGGCATTGGCGGCAGTCCTGCTGGCGGGATGCGGCGGCAAGAAGGAACCCGTGGATTATGTAAACCCCTACATCGGTCACGTGAGCCATATGCTTGTTCCCTGCTATCCCACGGTATCTATGCCCCATTCGATGTTGAGGGTGTTCCCTTGCAGACGCGAATACACTACGGAACTGGTAAGCGGACTGCCCCTCTGGGTGACCAACCACCGGTCGGAGGCCGGGCTTACCATCGGCTTCCCCGGACAGAGGCTTGACTGGGACAACGAGCACGTCACCCCGTACAGTTACGAGACCGAACTCGCAGGTTCTGCCATCGGTGTGAGATATTCGGCTTCCCACCAGTCTGCAATCTACAATCTGAAGTTCCGCAGCGAAGGCCCCGTCACCCTCACGGTGAATGCCCATAGCGGCGAGATGAACGCAGATGGCAACATAGTCAAAGGTTTCCAGCATTGCGGCGGCAAGACCAGGGCATATGTCTACGTCGAGTTCGACAAGGCCCCTTCGGCCACTGAAAAGATTGGCGGGAACAGCGTGGCTCTCACTTTCGACACTCCCGAACTGCACATACGCTACGGCGTTTCTTTCATAGGTGCGGAACAGGCCGAAAAGAACCTCAGGCGTGAAATCGGTGACTACGACGTCGATGCCCTTATGGCGCAGGGTCGCAAGATATGGAACGACGCCCTTGGACGCCTCGAAGTCAGCGGCGGCAGCGAGGAGGACCTGACAGTGTTCTACACTTCATACTATCGTACTCTCGAGCGTCCCATCTGTATGAGCGAGGACGGAAAGTACTGGAGCGGCGAGGACAATAAGGTTCACGAGGACGGCGGTGTCGCCTACTACACCGATGACTGGCTTTGGGACACCTATCACAGCGCTCATCCCTTGCGCACCATAGTTGACGTGCCTCTCGAGGAGGCCATACTCTCATCTTACCTCCGTATGTCGGATGAGAACGCACACGGCTGGCTGCCCTGCTTCCCAAGCGTTTCAGGTGCAGGCAGAGGCATGAACTGCTGCCACGGCATCGGTTCCCTTGCAGATGCGGTGGCGAAGGGACTTGACGTCGACATCGCGAAGGCCGCAAGTGCTGCCGCGAGGAGCCTCCGCACAAGGACCGTCGTTCCCTGGAGCAATGCTCCCGCAGGACAGCTCGACGAATTCTATTGGAAGAACGGCTATCTCCCCGCTCTCAAGGAGGGTGAGAAGGAGACAGACCCCCTGGTCCACGACTTCGAGAAGCGTCAGCCCATCCCTGTGACCACGGGCACTTCATACGACTGCTGGGCGGCTTCCAAACTTCTCAGGGCGGCATTCGACGAGACAGGCGACAAGGAGTACCTCGATGAGTCGGAGTACTTCTTCAAGCACTCGTTCGACTACCGCAATCTCTACAACTGTAAGACAGGATTCTTCCACCCCAAGGACAAGGACGGCAGGTTCATCGAGCCCTTCGACTACAACTTCCCCGGAGGAATGGGCTCGAGGGAATACTATGACGAGAACAACGGCTGGGTTTACCGCTGGGACGTTCAGCACAACGTCTATGACCTTGTCTCACTTATGGGCGGGGACAGGAAGTTCGTCACACAGCTCGACAGTATGTTCGCCGAGCCCCTCGGAATGGACAAGTACGATTTCTGGGCCAAGCTCCCGGACCATTCCGGAATCGTAGGACAGTTCTCGATGGGCAACGAGCCTTCGCTGCACGTGCCATATCTGTATAACTTCGCGGGCGCTCCCTGGAAGACCCAGAAGCGCATACGCCAGATGCTCGACACCTGGTTCCGCAATGACCTGATGGGAGTCCCGGGCGACGAGGACGGCGGCGGCATGACCTCGTTCGTGGTATTTTCATCGATGGGATTCTTCCCTGTATGCCCCGGCAAGCCCGAGTACAGCATAGGCAGCCCGAGGTTCGGAAGCAGCAAGATACATATGAGCAACGGCAAGACTTTCGAGGTCAGGGCCAATAACGTTTCGAAGGACAACAAGTACATCCAGTCGGCCAAGCTTAACGGAAAGCCCTGGAACGAGCCGACCATCAGCCACGAAGATATCGTCGGCGGCGGTGTGCTCGAACTTGAGATGGGGCCTCTGCCCAACAAGGAGTGGGGCGTGAGGTCAGGCATCAGCTACGATTCTTGCGAAGGACTTGCGATGGCCGGATATCAGGGATGGTTCTCCTCTCCCAAAAAGGAGGGCGGTTACGCCAGAGGTTATGCCCACGAAAACGGGAAGTTCTTCGTGGATATGCTACCCGATGTGACGGAGTATCCCGTGACCTATCCCATCCCCGGGAAAATGGCCGACGGCTCATCACCGCGCGCAGTCTCCGCCGCCGATTACAGCACAGTCGACGTCCACTTCCGCTGGATGAAGGAGTACGGCCTTGACGGCGTGTTCATGCAGAGGTTCGTGCCGAATATCGGCAATGCGCATTTCACCAAGGTTATGGACAATGCAATGTCCTGCGCTGAGCGCTACGACAGGGCAATATGTATAATGTACGACCTGTCAGGAGGTGAGAAGGAGACAATGACAGACCGGATTCTTGGAGACATCGACTTCCTGAATGAGCGCTATGACCTTTTTAACCGCGAGGCGCGTCCTTCGTACCTCTGGCACGACGGCAAGCCCCTCGTGGTGGTCTGGGGCGTGGGATTCCCCGACAGACCTGACTACTTTATGGACGAATCCGGCAAAATCATCGACGGACTCAAGGAACGGGGATATGGCGTGATGCTCGGCGTACCCACCTACTGGCGCGAATACGGCAGCGATACGCGGAAAGACGAAAGATTGCACGAGTACATACTCAGGTCGGACATTATACTGCCCTGGTATGTCGGCAGGTTCACAAACGAGGATTTCGACGAATTCAAGAGCGTTATTCCCGGAGACGTGAAATGGTGCAGGGAGCACGGAATCGGCTTCTTCGGGGACGTATGGCCTGGCTTCAGCTGGAACAACATGAATCCGGAGGCCGACGACCAGGTTCCCCGCAAAGGAGGAGAGTTCATACAGAGACAGATAGACGCTTGTATCGAAGCCGGGTGCAAGAGCCTCTACTTCTCTATGTTCGACGAGGTCAATGAGGGCACATGTATCTTCAAGACTGCACGCGAAGTCCCTGTTCCGGCGCCGGGTGCGATGCTCGTGGCTCACGAGGATGGCGTCCCTCTGGACAAGTACCTTGAAATTGCCGGCGAGGCTGCAGAAAGGTTGAAAAAGTAGGCGGCCGCCTCTCCTGACAGACGCGCTAGGCGAATAGTTTCAGATTGTCGAAAGAAGGGGAGAACTCACCGTCCTCAATGCGGTGCACTATTTCCACCACCTTGTCGTTGTATGGTGTCGGGAAGCCTGTCTTCCTGCCGAAAGAGCAGACCGAACCGTTGATGGAGTCGACTTCAGTTTTCTTCCCGTTTTCGATGTCCTGAAGCATACTTGCCTTGAGCAACGCGTGTTTGCGTATGGCAATCGGGATGATGGCGAAGGATAACGCTTTCTTGAAGGCATTGCGGTAGTCGAGAAGTTTCACGACATCCTTGCCCTGAATCGGTTCTATGTGTATCCCCCCTGCAACGCAGACGTCTATGCATTCCTTGATGAGGGACTGCACTATTTTCCGTGACCGCCTGTCCTTTGCAGCTTCCCCGAACGTGCATCCGAGCACTGCGCTCATTCCGGAGAAAGCGGAATTGATGAGCAGTTTGCTCCAACGGGTCCCGATGAAATTGTCATCCATTTCCACAGGTCCCATAAGCTCGAGCAACTCTTTCACCTCCCTGAGGTGGACGTTGGGTTTTCCGCCGATGTATCCAAGTGAGAAGGTCAGGCTGTCAGGTTCGCTGGTAAGTTCGCAGACTCCGTCTCCTGTCTTCGTCGCGCCCCATGCCACGGTGCAGCCCAGCACGTGCTCCTCGCCCACGATTTCGCTGATGAGAAGTTCCGGAATGCCGTTCTGAAGAGTGACGATGACCCCGTCTTCTGTCATATAATCTTTCAGGAAAGTGACCACTTCGCGATTCTGAAGCTGTTTGGTCATAAGGAAGATGATGTCATATCGCCCACTCATCTCTTCGGGGGTGATGGCATTGACTTTCTGGGTGAAATTGACGGTGCCGGTAACGATCGCACCGTTCTTGCGTATGGCTTCAACGTGTGCCTTGTTGCGGTTGACGAGGTCAATGCTCCCGCCGTTCTTTGTGATGAAGGCTCCCAGAATCATTCCGAGGGAGCCCGCTCCGTAGATCGCTGCTCTCATATTATAATATTCTTACAGTTCCGTCTTCCGTGACTTCAATGATGTCCCCGCTCCTGACGGTATCGAGGAATTCCTGTCCGAGCTGGTCTATGGCTATAAGCTCGCTGTTTTCCCATACGACGGACAGGATTACTCCGGCTCCCGCAAGAGAATCTATGTGCTCCGAGAAAAGCAGACAAGAGGGATTGATGCCCATTGAGCATATGACCTGAAGTACCATTCCTCCGGTGGTCGAACCTATTGTCTGGGGGAGGCACAGGGCCTTTCCCGTGACGTTTTTCTGGAAAATGTCCGGATTGTTCTGATCTGCAATCTTTACCTTGTCGGCGTGCATTATGGCCGAACTTTGGAAACTCGCCAAAGTGTTGACCCCCTGATGCGACACGACGGCTTCCCCTTTGAAATATCCTCCGTTCAGCACGCGTCCTTTGAATTCTTTCATATCCTTATTCCTCCTTTCCCGTTATGATGGCGAGCAATTCGTCATCCTTGTAATATCTTGCGAGTGAGTATGTGCGCAGTTTGTTGGAGCAGGTCATAATCCGTCTTGACTTTGTCAGCGGATTGGACGTGTACATAAGAGGGCAGATGGATGTCACTTCGACTCCGGACTTTCTCAACAGGGCGTACTTCTCCGTATTCTCGAATGCCTTGCGGACGGGGACAGGAGTGCATAATATCGTCTGGCAGGCGACTTTTCTTCTGTCGCCTGACTTAAGCCCGTCCAGAATGCGGTCCGCCCATTCTTCCAGCTGGGTGCTTGACAGATGGGGGCAGCCGACAAAGGCAATTGTCCCTTTTTTCTCCGGGTGTTTCCACATCACCGGATACGACCTGTAAACCCTTTCGAGTTCGGCATCATCGATGACGTATTCATTATATCCGTCGCAGAGAAGGGTTTCTCCGAACTCCCTTGCCTCCGGTGTGACATTTTCCACGTGATAGAGTCCTACGGCGCCGTTGGATGCGGTGGCGGCACCGAAATCCTTGAGATAGGATTTGCATTCGTCCGTGAGCTCGTTCCCTATCCATCTGTCGAGTCCCACGACGTACGGCACGTCCTCCATCACCTTTATGCCGATGGCGGAACCGAGAATCTGCGGAAGAGGTTTCTTCGTGGTATTGACCGTCACTTTCCATCTGGCCTTGCGACCCTCGTCGGTCAGCAACCCGAATTTCGGGACAAAGCCGACAATGGACCCGAAAAGCTCTATCATACCGGAATTGCGGTTGCAGCGGGCCCCGAGGACGGAATTGGCATAGTTGACGGCACTTGATTCAGCCCAGGAAAGCACGTCGCCCTTGTCGGGGACGTTACCTATCTCGGGATAGTAACAGGTGCAGGTGAATGAATCCCCGCTTTTCAGTCCAAGCTGCGCGAGCTGCTTTTCATACGATTCTTGTGCGCCATACAGGATTTTCGAGTACATCAGCCTGTCCAGGGGATTGTAGCTGACGTTTTCCGGGTCATAAGGTCTCGGGTCGATGGTAAACCCCTCCTCCACTTTCAATCCTGCGCTTATGAGTTCATCCATTATCCTGTATACGGGCTTCAGTAGCGATAGCCCGAAAGACGTGACAAGGTGGCCTTCGCCGTGGGTGACCGGTACAAGCTCGGTGGCCTCGAACATATCGCCGTATCTGACGATGGTTTCCATCACCTTCGCCTTTACGGCGCCTTGTTTGCCCTCCAGAATGTCCACCTGGGCGGGCGTGAGTTTCATTTTATGTCGGTATGCCATAGTGCTGCGTGTCGTTTAGATTTTCATGGCCACGTCCCAGGCACGCCAGATGGCCGTGCGCAAGTTGCCCACGGAGTTGCAGTCACCGACCAGTCTGACCTTCCCTTTCTGTGCAAAGAGGGGATGGGGTCTGTAACCCATCGAAGTGATGACGGTATCTCCTTCGATGTCGAATACTTTGCCGTCCTTGTCCACGACCTTGACACCATTGTCCGTAAATTCCTTCAATTTCGTCTCCAGATGTACTTCCACTTTGTTGAGTTCGAAGAAATCCCTCAGGTAAGAACTGTTGGCGAGGCAGACTCCCTTGACGGCGACGAGGTCGTTCTTCATTTCCACAATCACAGGAGTCCGGCCTTTCAGATAAAGGTCGTATGCTATCTCGCAACCGGAGAGGCCGCCTCCGATGATTATGACCTTTTGGCCTGTAGGCGCTCCGCCGAGGTAATCGCAAGCTTCGATTGACTTTCCGATGCCGGGGATGCCGGGACGGTTTGCCGTCGCGCCCGTGGCTACGACTACTTCATCGAAGGATTCGAGCTCATCGAGCGATTTGACCTCCGCGTTGAAACGCACCTCTATTCCCAGGTCGGCCAATTCCTTGGCGTACCATTTCAGAAGTTCCCTGTCCTTCTCCTTGAAAGAAGGCGCGGAGGCGAAGTTGAAGACGCCTCCGAGACGGTCTGACTTTTCGAATATAACCGGTTCGTGACCTCTGAGCGCAAGAACGCGTGCGGTTTCCATCCCACCGATGCCGGCTCCGATTATCGCCACTTTCTTTCGTCTCTTCGCAGGGATTATCCTGTACTTGCGAGATTGCATAGTGGGGGGATTGATGGCACAACGAGCCATGCCCATATTGTCGGAGAGGCTCTGGTCGTTCCCTACACCGTTGTACGATGCCATATTGAAGCAGGCGTTGTGACAGCAGATGCAGGGGCGGATGGACTCCAAATCCCCGTTCATAAGCTTTGTGACCCATTGAGGGTCGGCGAGGAACTGACGCGCGACACCCATAGCGTCTATCTTTCCGCCCGCGACGGCTTCGGCGGCACTCTCCGGAGTCATCCGTCCTGCACAGACCACTGGGATGTCAACGAACTGCCTGATATGGCTGACGTCCTCCAGATTGCAGTTTTGAGGCATATACATAGGCGGATGGGCCCAATACCAGGCGTCATACGTACCGTTGTCGCAGTTGAGCATATCGTATCCTGCATCCTGAAGATACTTCGCCGCTTTTTCGCTCTCCTCCATGTCACGACCCACCTCGACGTAGTCTTCTCCGGGCATCGCACCCTTCCCGAAGTCCTTTGTCTTGGAGACCACGGAATACCTCAAGGAGACGGGGAACTCCTCGCCGCAGGCCTTTTTGATGGCTTTGACGATTTCGACGGGGAATCTGTAGCGGTTCTCGAAACTGCCTCCGTACTCATCGTCACGGAGGTTGGTGTATTTCATCGTGAACTGATCGAGAAGATAGCCTTCGTGCACGGCGTGAATCTCCACCCCGTCAACGCCGGCATCCATACAGAGTTTCGCCGTACGGGCGAAGGCATCGACCATCTCGTCTATTTCCTTTTTGGTAAGGGGCCTTGACATACAGCTCTCCTCCCAGCGGTTGGGGGTGGCGGATGCTGACGCCGTAAGGTAATCCATATCGAGTATGGGTTTCATCACCAGTCCAAGAGCCTTGTTCTTGCAGGCTTTGACCATTATGTCGTTGATGGCCATACTTCTTCCGAATCCTGCGGTCAACTGGATGAACATCTTCGCGCCAGTCTTGTGGAATTCGTCCATGAATTTCTTGAGTTCCCTGAACTTTCCTTTCCCCCGGTATAACCACTTTCCAAGGATGATATCCTTGATGGGGGCTATTCCGGGAAGAATAAGTCCCACGTTGTTCCGGGCTCTTTCAAGAAGGAAGTTCGCCGCCTCCTTGTCAAAATGATTCGGTTCGAGCCATCCGAAGATGGAAGTGCCGCCCATAGATGTCATCACAATGCGGTTTTTTATCTCGACATTGCCGATTTTCCATGGGGTGAACAGGGCTTCATACCTTTTGTCCATATCGCTTGATGATTTCAGTGTTTATGATTAAACCGATTCTAAATATACAAAATCATTCGGAAAATAATATAACTTGACTGATGTGGAAATTGAAAAAACAGAACTTGAGCTTGCCCGCAAGGTATATGGACCGGATAGCCGTTGTGGAATCAATGCAGGGCGAGGCGTGTGCCGTGAAACTCGGATGCTCCTGTCTCTGCGGCGATTGCTGGCAGATTTTCCGGAGTGATGCCTGCTCCTGGCATTATTGATATCCTGCCGGCGGCGCGTCTGACAAGTTCTGCAATAAGTTCCATTCCCTCGTAAGCTGATTCTGCCTGGCCGGAGGTTAGAATTCTGTCACATCCCAATGATATGATGTCTTCCAGCGCTTCGAACGGTTCGTGACACTCGTCAAAGGCGCGATGGAAGGTCACGCTGAGCCCCTCGGATTCTTTCATTAGGAATTCCATTGCATCGACGTCAATTGATCCGTCGCGCCTCAGGACACCTGTGGCGATGCCGTTTACGCCCGCCTTTCGGCAGAAACGGATTGAATCCGCCATCTTCCCGAGCTCCGTAGCGGAATATACGAAGTCCCCTGCCCGGGGTCTTACAAGCACGTTTACCGCTATCCCGGATGCCGCGGCGCGGAGAATCTCATCATCGGAAGGGGTCAATCCCCCCACCGCTATGTCACGGCAGAGTTCGATTCTGGCAGCACCGGCTTTCAGTGCTTCGATGGCTTGTGCTGCATTGGTACAGCAGCGCTCGATGTTGAATCTGCCGTTATCTTTCATAATACGGTGAGAAAAACTTTTACTTCGCAATAATGATAAATTTTTATTAAATTGCAATAATTATCAGTTTTAATAAACTCATACGATGAAAAGAATTAATAAACGTTTCGTTATCCTCGCATCCGTCATCCTGATGGCAGTCGGCTGCAACAAGGTGGCCGACACCGTTGTGCTGGGTATAATCCGTACGGCAGAGGAAGATAATCCCGTCGTTGAAGCAATTGCTGTCAAGGACGGCAAGTTCATTTACGCAGGTGACAAGGCAGGTGTCGAAGCCTATATCAAGGAGGGCGTCACTGAGGTAATTGACCATACCGGCAAGGGTATGGTGATGCCGGGTTGTTTCGACGGTCACGCGCATTATATGATGACGATTTGTCTTGCCAATATGAAGGGAGGTTTACTGTTTGCTCACGAGGACGGAAAGGCTGAAATCCTGAAGAAAGTCGATGCCGCTGCTCTTGAAGCCGTCAATTCCGGCAAGCATTGCCTGTTCGGCTTCGGATGGAATATGTATAAGAACAGAGTGACCGACCATATCACTTTGGCAGAACTTGACGCTGTCTCACACGGGTTGTCTGTCGCTCTGTTTGACTCCGGCGGACACAATATGTACTGCAATACGGAATGTTTCCGTCGCTGCGGCATCATCGACGACAAGGGCAATGTGCTTATCAGGGAAATACCGGGCGGACTGCTCGAACTCGATGAAAACGGGCATCTTACAGGTTTCATAGATGAGCGTGTGACGGGGTATCCTATGCGTATGGGAGGCATCGACGCGGACGAAATCATAGATGACGAGGTTGCAAGTATCGCTCTTGAAAAATCTCAGGATTTGCTGATCTCCAACGGCTATGTGTCATATATGGAAGGATGGTCAAATGCATATCACCCGACCAAGTTCTATGAAGTCGCCAACCGTTTCGACAAGGAAGGCAAGCTCAAGATGCTTCTCTCTATGTCCTACGAGGTCGAGCCCTGGCAGAAGGATATGAGCGGCCAGATTGATTATCTTGTGTCTCTCAGAGAGAAATACAGCACGTCACACGTGCGCCCACAGTATCTGAAGGTGTTTATGGACGGTGTCGTGGAAGCTACCACCGGCTCAATGTATAAGCCATACAAGAGCGGGACTACTTATGGCAGTCATTGGGCTGTGGACCGCCTTGCAGACATCACCCGCGAGTGCAACGCCAAAGGTCTTACTGTCCATACTCACGTAATGGGCGACAAGGCCATCGCAGAGGCTGCTGACGCCTACATCAAGGGTGGTGATGGAGAGCATCGCAACTGTCTTGTGCATCTGCGAAACGTACGCAAGGAGGATTTCA
>JAKSKB010000049.1 GCA_024401975.1 Bacteroidales bacterium
ACTGCCCTGGCTCGGTCTCAGCATCAGCTATGCCGGAGGTACTTATGGTCACCAGTTCGGCGCCATCGTCAACATTCACGCGGACGTGTTCAATTTCTTCATCGGAGCGGACAACATTCCGCTGAGATACAGTCCTCAGGGGATACCTCTCGATACGGGTATCACCTGCGCTTCCATAGGGGTGAACTTCCTCATAGGGAAATATCGGGGAAGATATCCCAAAAGTGCAGTGGAGTGCAGTCCGGTTAAGAATTGACGACAAAGATGCCAGACTGTGTCAGCGCCGTCTGACAATCAATTTGTCCGTAGCGGCCAGAAGGGCGGGAAGTACCAGTATTACCAGCGCGATGACCGACAGCGCACCGAAAGTCAGGCTCGACAGAATCGAACAGATGGTCGGATCCGTCAGCAGTTCTGACATTATGAACGGCGCGAGGATGATAATCAGACCTGAGGTCATTATCGTGTGAATCGAGCCTCTGTATGCTTCTCGCAGGGCGCTCTCCTTCGACTGTCCGTCACTTCTGAATCCCAGATAGTAATTGGTGAACAGAATGCCGTAATCGATTGTCGCGCCTATGAGTATGCTCTGGACGATAAGATAGGCGAGATACAGCATGGTCCTGCCGCCTATTCCGCTGAAAAATACGTTGACGTTGACTCCTGTCAGTACGGTCAGGACGAGTATGGCGGGTATGAGTGCGGATTTGAACGTGAGCACCACTATCAGGAAAATTGAAAATACGGTCAGCAGCGTCAGCAGAATCAGTTCACGGCGGAAACCGTCCTTCATCTCCTTGTACATCACGGATTCTCCGACAAAGAAACAATTGTCGGAACCGAACATCCCGGAGGAGAGAGCAATCGTCTTCTCCACAAATCCGAACGTGGCTTCGGATTCTATGGGGTAGCCGGTCACGATGGCCGCAAGGGACCAGTCATCCTTGCGCAAGGCTTTGACACTTTCTTCCGTCATCCCGCGCAGGTCGCGGAGAGACGTGCGCGCACCTGAGTCAAGGAATACTGCGAAATCTTCACTGTCAGCCACTTCATCGGAAAGGAAAGCGACAATCTCTTCGAGAGACATCACCGTGCTTTCGTCATAGCCGTATTTGCTCCCGTACAGGGTGAACATCAGGTTGACCGTACCCCTGTCAAGTATGTCTATGCCGGCGGCGTGAAGCGAACGGTATATCTGCTCCGCATTGTACTTGCGTCCGGAAGCGAACATTTCGGCAAGTTGCTCCATCGGAGTGGATACGCGCTTCTCCTGTGGCACCGGGATTGCGTCGATTGCGGGCGTGGCATCGACCTGAACAGGAGGAACGGACAATGCCGTATCGGGTGCGGCAGAAGAGGAAATGCTGGCAGATGTCGTGTCAGGTTTCACAACTTCTGCGAAGACAGTTTCCACTGGAACTGCGGATGTGTCAGGAAAGGGGAGGTCCGGTGCCGAAAGAACTGCATCCATCTCCTTGCGTATGTATTGCAGCCCTTCCGCTTGCTTTTCGCTGATGAAAGTCCGGAGAAACTTGTTCTTAAGGACTTTGCCTATCATATAGTCTATGAACTCGTCAGGAGTCATTGTCCCGTTCTTTTTCTTCGCCATTGAATAGGCAGTGGAAGCTTGGCTCCTACTGAATCCGAGATAATCGGCGAGTTCTATGGAATTCATCGGGGTGTTGAGTTTCTCCTTCGTGAAAGAATACTTTCCCCGGAGTCCGTAGGGGTCATCCCCGCTCTCATCCACGTCCGTTTTCGCCACCTCGGCCAAAGTGGCCGTGCCTTTGTCTCCGGTATCGGACGATTGCACCGCGGTAGAATCAGGCTCTTGCATGGGCTCTTCTGTATGAGACGTTTCCGTTGTGGGGGTTTCTTTCGATACAGGCGCTTTTGCGGGCATTTCCGGAGCAGGATTGATGATGGAAGTATCAGATCCCGTCACATCGTCCAGATATTTTTTCATCACCGCTTCCATATCCATCCCTTCGGGCAGGAGTCCGGACCGGGACACTTCTTCTCCGAGTGCCATCATATCCTCGAAACTCATTCGTTCGTCGCGTATCGGATGGGATGCGGCATAGTACAGAAACCGTATGGTTTCCGGCCTTATCAAGGTGCTGTCAAGCGGCAGGTCGACGCTTCCGGCTCCTGGCATATTGGGAAGGAGTGTCAGGATGGAATGTATGTTGCCGCACATTTCCTCCACGGTCATCTTCTTTTTGAACAGGGATGGGTAGTCAATCGTCATCACGACGTTCGGGTCGGTGGCCAGGGAATCGTTCAGTTTGAGAACGTTATTTTCATATTCAGTCCTGTACAGGAGGGAAAATGCGTTTTTTGGGGGGAATTCTTCATTGATGCGCGACTCCCAGACACTGGCATAGGAAAGTTCGGTCTTTCTCGACAGATATAGTGAAAGTCCGAAAATGATGACGAAGAGTATGGCTATGGGTATGCGGAATTTCAGTTCGAATCCGGCCAGACCGTCCGTGGGCGGAAGGAACACCTTCTTGCGCGTCTTTTCAATTCCTTTGTGGCAAAGGAGTACTAGGGCCGGAAGTATCGTATATATGGATGCGAGGCTGAAGAATACTCCCTTGGCAAGTACGATGCCCAGGTCCATTCCGATTTTGAATTTCATAAACAACAGGGCAAGCAGGCCGACTATGGTCGTGAAACCGCTACTCAGAATGGAAGGGGAGGCAGACTTGAGGGCACGGCTCATCGCCTTGTCCAAATCCGGCTCATCAGGCATAACCTGACGGAAACAGTTCATCAGGATGATGGAATAATCCATTGACAGTACGAGCTGGAGCACCGCTACGATTGTGTTCGTCATCATCGATACGCTGGGCAGCAGGGCGTTCGTTCCCATATTGAGAATGACCGCCATCCCTATGGTCAGGATGAAAAGCAATGTCTCGACAAAGGACGAACACATAAGGAAGAGTATGCCGAACACAATGGCCACGCCGGCAATCAGAATCATACCCATATTGTCGGGCATAATGCTGTTGGCATTGTGTTCCACGATGACGGAACCGTCATATTTTCCGCTTATCGCCTCCGCAATGCTTCTGGCGTCATCTCCGCTTCCCGCGGCCAGATGATAGAGGGTGAAACCGTCTTTCTCCTCCACCTGGTTTATCCCTTTCACACCATCAAGTCCCATCAGCACGTTCGCCAGAGAGTCCCTGTCAGCGACGCCTGAGAACATAGCGTTGACGTAATAGGCGTTCATATCTATTTCAGGGAACAGTATCCTCAAACTGTCAACGCCCTGTTTCATACGGGAATCGTCCGGCAGATACCGGGTCATATCCTCGTTGACATTGATTTTGGGGATTAGAAACAGGCAGAATGCGGTCAGGGCCGTCATCGCCAGCAGAAGAAAATATCTTGATTTGCGTGAGTTCATATTGCCGTACAAATATAGCAAATGTCGGCCAAATATGGAAAAATGCAGATTGGATGCTATTTCTGGAATCTCAACGTTTTGCGCCGCAGAAGGCTTTCCACGCAGTCCGGAAGATGGGTGAGGACGGGTATCCAGACTCTGTTCCACCAGTCCGGCACCGTGCAGCGGCGGTGTCGGAACATGGCTCGCAAGGCACGTCTGGCGCAGGCTTCCGGAGTGATGAGAACACCCAGTCTCAACCCCAGTTTCTGGAAACGTGGACTCAGACCATAGAGGTCCGTGGCCACTCCTGCCGGGCAGACAGCGGTGACATATATGCCTTTTTCGCGCACTTCTTTCGCGAAAGCGACCGAAAAGGACTTTATGTAGGCTTTGCTTGCGCTGTACAGGGAAAGTCCGGGGAAGGGCATCCATATCGAATAGGATGACATATTGAGTATGTATCCGCCTCCGTATGAAGCCATTTCCTTTGCGAAAATCCTGTTCATCTGTGTAAGGGTGACGTTGTGCAAGGTGATTATGCGTCTGACTCTTTCTTCACAGACATCGACTATGTCGCGGAAAGAGAATTCTCCGGCATCGTTGATGAGGACGGAAATCTTCTCACCGTGCGAAACGACATCGTCGTAAATCTCCCCGGCTGCGCTGTCCCGTGCGAGGTCGCACACTATCGCTCTAGCGGAAGTTCCTGATGCACTGATTTTTCCGGCAAGAGCGATGACATCGGGATTCCTGTCGACCAGCACGAGCGCATATCCACGCCCCGCGAGCTGCAGGGCATATTCCATACCTATTCCGCTGGCCGCTCCGGTAACCAGTGCCGTCATTTTATCCTGTCTATCTCTTTCCATAGTTTCCCGGGAATGTCGTTGCAGTTGTGGCAGCATATCATTCTGTCGGAGTACATACGTGCCATACAGTAGTCGCGATGGTCGCAACCGCTGCGTACCGTCATATCACCGTCACGCAGCTTGTTCACGAAAGCGGGATCGTTGACCAGCGCCCGGGCCATCTGCACACATTCGAATCCTTCGTCGAGGACCTTCTCTATACCTTCCCTCGATACCAGCCCGCCAACATAGACCAGAGGCCCCTTCAGGGCTTTGCGGAAAAGTTTCGCCTTTTCGAGGAAATAACATTCTTCGAAATCGTACTGCTTTATCATCATATCGCCGAAAAGTGCTATGACTATCTTTTGGGGGAGGTTTGAGAGCGGCATATAGTATGCCATACATTTCGTCGGAATCTTTCCGCGCATGACAGCCATAGGAGCTCTCGATACGAAACCGGACGTCAGGACAATCCCGTCAACCCCGTGACGCTCTATCTCTTTTGCAATCTCGATGGATTCCGGAATCTGTATTCCTCCCTTGAAGCCGTCCTCCATATTGTGTTTCACGAGGACTGCCATATTGTACTTGCGGGCCTTTTCCATCACTTCGTCGAGGCACTCGTTCATCAGTCTCATCCTGTTCTCCAGCGGGCCGCCATATTCGTCGTGGCGGTGGTTGGTATAGGGGGAGAGGAACTGTGAAATCATATAGCCGTGGCCGGCGTCGCCCTCCACCGAATCGAAACCGGCGTTCTGTGCCGTTTCCACCGCTTTCCCGAAATCCCTGGCCAGTCCGACGCACTCGGATCGGCTCAACTTGCGCACGAAAGTGGGGGAGTACAGGTTGAAGCCGTATGACGGACCTGTCGGGAATACTCCTGCTGTGCTCCAGTGTGTCATATTGCCGCAGTGGCCTATCTGTATGCCGACTGCGGCGCCTTCAGCGTGTACGGCATCCGTGATATCCTTGAGGGCTGGCACTATCTCATCCCTCAGCCAGAGCTGGCTGTTGAATGATATGCCTCCGCGGTTGACGGCGGCATAGGCAAGTGTGGTCATTCCGACACCGCCCCTGGCTACGCTCACGTGGTAGTCCTTAAGCATCTGCGTGGGACCGAAGTCCTTTCCCATCGACTCGAACGCCGCGGAACGGATGACTCTGTTCCTCAGCGTGACCGGACCGAGCCTGTAGGGTGTGAAAAGAATGGATTCCTTGTTCATTGTCTTGTCAGTATTTCATTCTCCGAAAATTTCCTTGTGACGGGAATTGATTTTTACGTATGTTTCTATGTAGCACTTGAAAAAGCCCTTGGTATCTTCCGTTATGACAGGTCCGTCTTCGGGCATTCTTTCAATGGACTTCAAATCGTAGCCACCGTTGACTTTCCAGCCCCAGTCTTCGAGGAAGCCTATGTGAATGGCATCTTGGGGGCAATACAACGAGCATCTCATGCACATAAGGCAGCGGTGGTGGAATCGTATGCTCCCCCCGGAGTCGCGATAAATGTTCTTCATCGGACATCGCCTTATGCAGAGGTCGCAGCCTATGCATTTGTCCATATCGACGCGATACAGGAATGAGTTGACGTTTCCTCCTATGTACTGGGGACGCGACACGACTGCGGAAACCAGTCGTGGCCAGAGCCCGTAGCGTTGCATGTTGCCTATGTTGTTTTCGAGTTCGTAAACGAGAATGTCCATAAGCCTGTCATCCATCGCAAGCATTTCACGGACAAGTCTGTCTTCGAAACGGAAATGTATGTTGTAGGGCATCAGGAAGTGGTATTCGTTGGTGGTGACTGCACCGTCACGGCGCAGTTTGCGCAAAAGATATTTTGATGACGCATCGTTGGCGTGCTCCGTTTCCCCGGAGTTCTTGTAGATGAACACCCTCATTCCTTTGAGAAAGTGTTGCGCGCGTATGAATCGGAGAAATGCGTAAGGGGCGCAGTATCCGTAGATGGGGTAGCCGAGCCCTATGATGTCAAAAGATGACAAGTCCAGTCTCTCATTGTTCAGAGGGTCTATCTCGTACGAACTGACGGACCACCCTTGTGCTTCAAGCCGTGATTTGAGCTTTTCCGTAAGAAAACGGGTGTTGAAGGTTCCGGTATAGTATATCAGCAGACAATTCATTTCTAGAAGATTTCAAGTTTCCGTATAAGTTTAAGGACTCCGGCGGGAATGATGCGTACCAGTGCGCCAAGAAGTTTCCAGCACACTCCGGGAGTGATGACAATCCTGCCTTTGAACATTGCGTCCACGGCTTTCCGTGCCAACTTTTCCGGAGTGATGATGTAGCCGACAGCCAGTCCGGCCTTCATCGCAGCCGGTTGGAGATTGTACAACCCCGTGGCAACGGCTCCCGGCCGGACGCACGTGACGCTCACTCCTTCGCGGAACAGTTCGATGTGCGTGGATCTGGAGAAATTCCGAAGAAAGGCCTTGGTGGCGGAATAAGTCGCCATACGCTGGATAGCCATGTCGGAAGTGATGGAACTCACGTTGAGAATATAGCCCTTTCCGCGGGTCACCATATCTTTTCCGAAATAGTATTCCAACATAGCCGGTGTATATACGTGAAGATTGAGAATCAGGGAATTGAATTCTTCTGAATCTTTCAGAAAATCGCGGTCATGATAGACTCCCGCGTTGTTGATGAGGACTTCGACTTCGTATTTGCGTTCAGTACAGAAACTGTAGAGTTCCTGCGCCGCACTCTGGACACCCAGATCAAGCGTCACATCGATGACTTTTACTCCGAATTCGGAACGGAGACTCTCCGCTCTTGCCGACAGGGCTTCCGACTCGTTGCTTACGATTATCAGGTCGTAGCCGCGTGAGCCCATTTCTCTGGAAAACTGATATCCTATACCGGAACTGGCTCCTGTCACGAGAGCATAGCTCTCCTTCATTGTCCGGGCCTCATCCGTCATTCGGTGGTATAATTGTCGAAATATCCCTGTATCAGCACTATCGGGGTGCCTTTGTCTCCCGAACCGGAGGTCAGGTCGCAGAGCGAGCCGATGAGGTCTGTCAGTTGCCTTGGTGTCGTGCCTTCAGAGGCCATATTGCCTTTGAGGTCGCTGTTTTTGGACCTGATGCTTGCAGAGATTGCATCGCGAAGTTCCTCTCCGCTGAGCCGGGCGAATTCGTTGTCTGCCAGATATTTTAGTTTCAATTCATTGGGCGTGCCGTTCAGCCCTTCGGTATAGGCGGGGGAAACGACCGGGTCGGCAAGTTCCCATATTTGCCCTCTTGGATCCTTGAACGCGCCGTCCCCGTACACCATCACCTCTACGCATTTGCCGGTTATATCCAGCAGACGCTTCCTGATGTCGTCCACCAGAGGATCGCAATTCCGGGGGAAGAGTTTTATGCTGTCCTCGGTGGCTTTGTTGGAACCGAGGAGGCCGTAAGAGGGGTTGTAGCCGCTCCCGTTGACCGGTGAGGTGAGTATGTCGTCCAGTCCGAGTACGATTCGGGCACCGGCATTGTATAATATCCGTTTTGTGCGCTTGCGCGTATGTATGTCACAGGTAATGACCGTATCGGTATAGTCAAGTATGGTCTTCGCTTTGTTGGCGAAAATGATTTCCGCCTCCGCTCCGTTCTCGCGTATGAGGTCTTCATAATACTGCACGTAATCCCCTCCGGTGAATTCGTGGGGATTGAATCCGAAGAGACGGCGGTAATCTCCGATTGTCAGTACGTCGGAGTAGGGATTGACACCGGATTCGTCAATCTTGTCGATGGAGACAAGACAGTTGCCGACCTCATCGGACGGGTAACTGAGCATCAGCACCACCTTCCGGCAACCGGCGGCAATGCCTTTGAGGCATATGGCGAAACGGTTGCGTGAAAGAATGGGGAAAATGACACCTACAGTTCCTCCTCCCGTCTTTGCCTTCACGTCGGCCGATATGGCCGATACTGTCGCGTAATTGCCTTGCGCGCGCGCCACTGCGGATTCGGTAACGGCTACAACATCTCTGTCACGAAGACTGAACCCTTCGCTTTCAGCGGCTTCCAGCACGCTGTTGACCACTATTTCAGACAAATCGTCCCCTTCTCTGATTATTGGGCAACGTATGCCGCGGGACACTGTCCCGACTTTCCTTTCGTGATTTCTCATCGATTCAGGTTTTGAACCGTCAAATTTAGCAAAATTTTTTCGATGTTTGTGTTTGGAAATGTTAAGTATTTTGAAAAATCCGAATAATGATGCTCCAAATCACCCTATCGGGAACGTCTATACCTGCTGCGGCTGTGTTCACCGCACCGGAGCATTGTTTAATGACCAATAACAACGACAGATTATGAGTTACATTTACATGATGCTGATTTTCGTGGCAGCAGTGACGCTGTTTGTAGCGCTTATACCGAGTGTTTTGTGGCTGCTTGGCTACCTGCCTGCCTTGCTCGCGGGCAGACACTTGAGATACGCCCCCTTCGGTTATGCGTCATTAACTCTGGCGATTGTCGTAATCCTGTTACTTGCCTATGGCTATTGGGTTGGACGCTGGAATCTGTGCGTCAAGGAGATTGAATATCACAATGACAGCCTTCCGTCAGCTTTTCAAGGTTTCAGGATTGTTCACATATCGGACCTTCATCTCTGCACTTTTGATGGCAATCCCGGAAAATTGCAGAAGTTCGTGGATGCCATAAATGCTCAGAATCCGGACCTTGTATGTTTTACAGGCGATCTTGTGACCATCAGCGAGGAAGAGACACAGCCTTATACCCGTGTTCTCAATGGCATTTCGGCAAGGTGCGGAGTCGTATCCGTATTCGGGAATCACGACTTTCTGATCTATGACAGAGCATATGCAGACGAAGAAGAGCGTTTGGATGCCGTCGAAGAATTTGCGAGGTATCAGCGTGACGAATTGGGATGGACGCTTCTTCGGGATTCGAGCAAGGTGATTACGGCATCCGACGGAAGTGCGGTCACTATTGTCGGTGTAGACAACAAGAACTGCACAGGACAGGGGTTCAAGACCATCAATAGCGGCGACCTTTCCAGAGCAATAAAAGGGGTGGACGGGTTCACAATTCTCCTGTCTCACGACCCGGGACATTGGGATGCCGAGGTATTACCTCAAACGGATATTCCCCTGATGCTTTCAGGGCATACTCACGCGGCACAGTTCAGCTTGTTCGGATGGACTCCGTCTTCCTGGATGTTTACGCGGACCTATGGACGATATGATATGCAGGGACAGACAATATATGTCAATCCCGGTCTTGGGTGCACTCTTCCATTCAGGATTGGAGCCAGGCCCGAGATTACGGTTATTACACTGAAGTAGTTTCAATTAGAGGACACGAAAAATTGCGATTTGGGCCTTTTGTATTGAATTTATTATTATTATCTTAATCTCAAATTTTAGAATCTCAATCATATATGCATAAAACTTTCAAATGTATCATATTCGACTTTGACGGCACTCTGGCCGATACCCGGGCCGGAATAGTGGCGACGTTTCAGGAAACGTTCCGACATATGGGCCTGGAAGTTCCTTCTGAGGCGGTCATATGCTCCACCATAGGGCTCACGCTCGAAGACGGTTTCAAGGCCGCCTTGCCTTCTATGACCGAAAGGGAAGTGAAGGATGCTGCAGCTTTCTACAGAAAAATATTTCACGACCTTGCGATACCCCTGACCGTCGCGTTCCCCGGTGCCGCCGCTGTGCTGGCCCTGTTGCAGTCGGAAGGTTACAGGCTGGCCATAGCAACTTCTCGACGAAGCACGTCTTTGTCCATCCTATGTGACACTATAGGGCTAAGCGGATATTTCGAAGGCCTTTACGGTGCGGATTCGGTGGAAAACCATAAACCCGCGCCGGATCTGGTTCTGAAGATACTTGAGGATTTCCGTCTGTCTCCGGAAGATGCTCTGGTGGTAGGAGATGCCACCTTCGACCTTTTGATGGGGCAGAGGGCGGGATGCAAAGTGTGCGGAGTGACCTGGGGGAACCAGTCGCGCGGACAGTTGTCTTCCGTCGACCCTGATTATTTGATAGACTCGTTCTCCGAGTTGCATGGAATAGTAATGCCTGACTGTCATAAAACGTTATAATCATAAAAAAGTCCCGATTATGAAAAAATTATTCTTTGCCGTTCCGGTTCTGCTCGCTGTCGTCTCCGCTTATGCGGCGCCGGAACGGAACTGGACAATCTATCTCGTTCAGCACACCCATACCGACATAGGATACACGAAACCGCAGACCGAGATTCTGGCGGAGCATCTCCGATACATCGACTATGCGATTGACTACTGCGACATTACGAAGGATTATCCTGACGATGCCAGATTTCGCTGGACCTGTGAGGCCGCCTGGGCCGTGTCGGAGTACGTCAAGGTGCGTCCTGCCAGTCAGGTGAAACGCCTCAAGGACTGTATAGACCGCGGACAGATTGAAGTCACGGCGATGTACTTCAATATGGCCGAAGTCTCCGATGAGAATTCCATGCGATATTTCCTCCTTCCCCTGAAAGAACTCAAGGAGAAGGGGATTCCTTTTACCGGAGCGATGCAGAACGATGTGAACGGCATCTCCTGGTGCCTTGCCGACTTTCTTCCGGAAATAGGAGTGAACTATCTTTGGATGGGCGAGCACACTGACCGCGCGCTTGAACCGTTCAGCATACCTACCGTTTTCAAGTGGGAATCTCCTTCCGGCCGGAGTCTCATAGCTTTCCGCTCGGAACACTATATGAAAGGCAATATGCTCGGCATTCTGGACGGCCCGGAAAGTTTCGAGTCCGGATTGTCCGAATATCTGGAATCCCTTGAAGATGCCGGATATCCGTTCAGCGAGATAGGTATGCAGTACCTCGGATACCACACGGACAATGCTCCGCCTTCTTACAAAATCTGCGATTTCATACGTGAGTGGAACGAGACTCACGAGTGGCCCAGACTCCGTTCGGCAACGGCACACGAATTTATGGAGGAAGTCGCTGCAAGGCATTCGGACGAACTTCCCGTGTACAGGGTAGCTTATCCGGATTGGTGGACGGACGGCTTCGGCTCCGCAATGCGGGAGACCGGCGAAGCCCGCAAGACACAGGCCGATATGCTTTCCGGCCAGGCCCTGCTCTCGATGGCTGGGATGCTGGGGTCGAAACTGCCTGAAGGCGTAAACGCTGAAATAGAGGAGATACACGACAATCTTCTCTTCTATGACGAGCATACGTTCGGATTCTGGAAGTCCATAGATGATCCGACCTGCTATCAGACAGAACACCAGTGGGGCTGCAAGGGCTCTTATTCCTGGACGGCCCAGAAGAAAGCAAAGATGCTCTACGAGACGGCTGGAGGCCTGCTCCAAAGTCATATCCGCCGTTGCACCGAGCCTACTGTCACCTTTTTCAATCCGCTGGCGTGGGAGAGGGATGCATATTGCGACATCTATATCGACTATGAGCTGCTGCCTCGGGATTCGGGCTACCGCATTGTGGATGAAGACGGCAACGAGGTGCCATATCAGGCCTACTCTTCCATAAGCGAAGGGGCTTATTACAGGGTGTACGTGAAGAATCTGCCGTCGTTGGGATATCGCACCTACCGCATAATTCCGGGCGGAGAAACGTATGGGACTTCACGGAGCATGGACCCGCTGACCCTTGAAAACGATTTCTATCGCATAAAGATAGACATCGACCGTGGCGGTATCAGTGGCATATATGACAAGGCCGCAGGGCGCGAAATGCTGGACGGTGACTCCGAATGGGCCGCGGGACAGCTTATTTACGAAACCCTTGCCGACAGGTGGACAATGAAGGATTTCACCTATAAAGGTCTTTCCAGGACAAGCGTCCGTAATGTAACGGTAACCCCCGGGGAGAACGGTCCCGTTTACCGCAGTG
>JAKSKB010000005.1 GCA_024401975.1 Bacteroidales bacterium
GCTGCGTCAGCAGCGGGGGTAAGACAAAAGGGGTTGACTTTTTGGTCAACCCCATTTTTCGGCTTCAACTGCGGCAGCCACCGCCTCCTCCCAAAGTCCAGCCGCAGCATAATCAAGGGAAAGTTCCTGATAATTATGACCTTCCAATCTCATCAGATTTGTCTGAAAAAACGGGAAGCGGACGCATCAGTCTATTTCAGGGGTGCGGAATGCGAAATCAGCGTATGACCACCCCTCAGCCTTGTACTGCGGGACAAGGGCAGTCTCCACGCGCTTCACGAAATCCTCGTAGGAAGTGCGGCCGTCAGAGTTCCACGCGACCTCCGCCAGAGCGGAAATGCGGGGCAGTTCGCGGTACATCACACCGTCCCATTCGGAGATGTATTCCGTCCACATATTGGCCTGTATGCCCTTGATATGCCTCCTGACTTCTTCATCGAGGTCCTCGAAAGGGTCGAACGAATAGGCCTGCCGTAGATTGACGTGCCCTCCGATACTCAGAGGCTCGCCGTTTTCCATAGCACCTTCCGTCTGGTAGTAATCAAAATAATAATAATTGTTGGGGGACATTATGACATCGTTGCCTTTCGATGCGGCAGCTTTCCCCCCCTTGGGACCACGCCAGCTCATCACGGTAGCGTCTTCAGACACGCCGCCTTCCAGTATCTCGTCCCAACCTATTATCTTGCGGCCCTTGTCTGCAAGATACTTTTCGATGACAAGATTGAGCCAGCTCTGGAGCTCGGCTTCGCTTTCCAGACCTTCCGCTTTCATACGCGCCTGACAGTCAGGGCATTCCTTCCATCTGTCACGGGGAGCCTCGTCACCGCCTATGTGAATGTACTCTGAAGGGAATATTTCGCACACCTCGTCGAGAATATCCTCCAGAAATCTGATTGTGGCATCCTTGCCCACACAGAAGATATCAGAGTGAACGCCCCACTGCGTGCACACCTCGTACGGGCCTCCCGTACAACCCAGCTCCGGATAAGCGGCCAGAGCGGCTATGGCGTGACCCGGCATCTCTATTTCAGGAATGACAGTTATGTGCCTTTCGGCGGCATACGCTACGATTTCCTTCATCTCCTCCTGCGTAAAATAGCCCCCGTGGCGTATTCCGTCATTGCTGCCCCATTCCTGCTCTTTCATCGTGCCGTTTCGCCACGCGGAAATCTCCTGAAGCTTAGGGTATTTCCTGCTCTCGAAACGCCAGCCCTGATCTTCGGTGAGATGCCAGTGGAAGGTGTTGAGCTTGTGCATCGCCATCATATCGATGAATTCCCTGACCCGGTCAACTCCGAAGAAATGACGGCAGCAGTCGAGATGAGCTCCGCGGTATGAGAACTGGGGCTTGTCCTTGATGAGGACTCTCGCAATCCTTCCGTCCACGGCCTGAAGCCTGAGCTGTTCGAGGGTCTTGAGCGCATAGAAGACTCCGGCCTCGGAGCCGCCTATGATTTTGACCCGGCCGCTGCGGCTGTCAAGTATGTATTCCTCAGCGGCAAGCCTGCCGCTGATTTTTGTGCTTGCCGCAGTGGATTTCGCCGTTCCTTCGAACTGCTGGATTTTTACCGGCTGGGGTACCACCGCCACCGTAAGTTCCGCGGACTTGGGGGCGCAGGCGCAAAACGCCGCACCGGCCACGATGAAAGAGAAAATTCTACGCATATCAAAATGTTTTTATTCAACTATCTTTAGGGTCTCGCCCGTATCCTCGAGCGTGAAGATTACGGCTCTTTCCAGACCGCCGTCGTTGGGTGCGTGGAGTACAAGGCGCAGACGGCCTTCCAAATCCGTGAAAATCATCGCGTGACCGCCATTCTGCCGGAAAAGCGGTTCGCTCTGCTGACGCCAGGGGCCGGAAAGTTTCCCCGTCAATGACTCTGCTATGCACTCCGCGTATCCCTCCGGACCGAAACTCGCCCATATCATAAGGAGTTTGCCCGTCTTTGTACGATACATAAAGCATCCGTCTGTGACATAGGACGGATGCCCAGGCTCGGCCACGCAGCAGGAAGAGCCGCAGAACATCCTCGCGGGGCTGCTTACGGCCTTCGAGAGATTGTCGTCGAGCCTGACGTATTCGACCGTCCCGTCCTCAATCTGCACCCATTCGTGGCAGAACACCATATAGGGTTCCCCGTCCTCGACAAACAGAGTCCCGTCCAGGGCCATATAGTCCATCGGGGTCTGAGGCAGAGCGGAAGTGGGGACAAAAGGACCTGTCGGAGAGTCCGAGCAGAATATTTGCGTAGCCCTGTAAATGTAATCGGGCCAATCCTCCCTGCTCATCTTCCATTGCGTATGCTCGTTGATTGTCGCAAACAGGTAGTACCTGCCGTTGTACTTATGCACCTCAGGCGCCCACACATATCCTCTGGACCAGTTACCCTCGGGCAGAGTCATCACCTGCACCTTCCCGCTCCAATGCTGAAGGTCCTTACCGGTATATACCGCCACACCGCCGATTCCATCGACAGTCGAAGACGCGTACATATAGTAGGTGCCGTCCTCCACGAGGATGAACGGGTCACGTATGTTGATATCTCCCGTGGTAAGATGGCGGAGGTGCGGATTGATGCCCGTGAGGGTCCTCATAAAAGCGACTATCCGCTCCACGTCCGCTTCCGGCATTTCCCGTCCCGCTTCGTATTCAGCCATCGCGCGCACGGCATCCTCCATAGTGGCAACCGTGCCGTCGTGAAAATAGGGAGCAGTAAGGGCGACGTTCCTCAAGCCGGGAACCTTGAACCTGTGAAGGTCCTCCTCCTTTCCGGTAAAGCCCTTGAGCCCGTCATCGTCCGGAGTATAAGCGATGTCTGCGGAACGGTCAGCGAAATAATCTCCGAATATCCCGAGGTGCTCGAATGAACGACCGCCCAGAATCACTCCGGTGTGGCAGGTGGCGCAGGCGTACTCCTTGAATTTCTCATAACCGAGAAGTTCATTTTCGTCAATCGCGTCCGTTTCACCTTTGAGATAGCGGTCAAAACGGCTGTCAGGCGTAATCAGCGTTTTCTCGAACTCCGCGATGGCATCCGTCACTGTCATCTTTGTAAGCCCCTCACCGGGATAAAGAGTCGCGAACTCCCTGACAAGTTCCTTATCCGCGGACAGTCTGGCACATATCTGATTCCAATCCTGATTTCCCATCTCGACGGGATTGGTCGCGGGGCCCTCCGCCTGTTCGCGGAGGTCGGCGGCGCGGCCGTTCCAGAACTGCCTGACATTGAATTCGGAATTATAGACAGTCGGGGAATTGACGTTCCCCGTCAGGCCATCGATACCCACAGAGACACGCTCATCGGCGTGGTCCGCGCCACCATTCTCCAGTACGTGGCAAGTGGCGCAGCTGATTGTTCCGTCGAGGGAAATCCGTGTATCGTTGAACATCCTTTCACCGAGGGCGGCCCTGGCCGCGTCAAAAGAGGAAGAGGACGGAAGAGGACGCACGGGACCGGTATGATTTCTCCCCTCCTCCACCCAGGAAGCAATCACACTCTTCTCTTTTCCGTTGAACCCCGTGCCCCAATGTATCAGCTTATATTCCGTAAGAGGCATACGCCCGTACGACACGGCGTAGTCAAGCATCGAAAGAGTCACCTCATCCGCATTGTCACATACGCGGGCCTTCAGATCCGTGAATTTCACGGCGCGCCCGGCGTGCTCCCTCATCTTCGGACCGATGAGCGGAAGGGATGAATAGAACGGCAGGTCCGGATTCTGCGAATGACAGACGAAGCAGTCATTCTGCTCCAGTATCGATATGACCTGTTCTGTGCCCGGTGCATCCGGAATGGACTTGCGGAATGCGAAACGGTAAATGGCAATGACGGCAGCGGCTCCCAGCAGGAGGTACAATGCGTAAAGAAGTATTTTTTTCATAACGACGTATCTCTTGCAATATAATCATTTTTCCGCATCGCACGAATCACTCCGACAGAAGATTCCGTGTCCAGAATTCACGGTCGGCGGCATCAGAGTGAACTTTCTGCACTCCTCTGTAGCCGTGCATTCCGTCCGGATAAATCATAAGTTCGAATTGCTTCCCCGCCCTCTGCAATGCATCCACAAGTTGCAGAGTCTGCTGGAAATGCACGTTGTCGTCACCCGTACCGTGAGTGAGCTTCAGCACACCGCCCTTCATATTCTTCACCCGGTCAAGCACCCGGCAGGCGGCATAGCCATTCGGATTGTTCCACGGAGTGTTCATAAAACGCTCCGTATAGTGGGAATCATACAGCATCCAGTCGTACACTCCCCCACCGGCTATGCCGCAGCGGAAGACGTCACTATGTTCGAGCAGCAGCACGGCTGTATTGGTGCCTCCGAAAGAAAATCCTTCTACCCCTATCCTGTCAGCGTCCACATAAGGAAGAGAGCCGAGATAGCGCGCCCATTCCACGAAATCGGAAACGGCCCGGGAAAGAAGGTCACCGTAGGCGAGGTCCATACCGTATCTGCCGTTCTCGCCCGATACGGCGGAATCCGCCGTGACGTAGATGATGCCGTGCCTGTAGCACCAGAGTCTCATAGACGAAGAATAGGAACTGCGGCAGCAGTCCCTGACATATCTCGACCCAGGCCCCCCATATATTTCCATAATGACAGGATACTTCCTGGATCCGTCGAATCCTTCGGGGAGAGTCACGGCAGCCGGGACCGTATATCCTCCTGAAAGAGTATGGTGGATGATGTGCTGAGGCACGAAAAGCGAATCTCTCTCTTCTTCCGAAATCATCTTGCCCCGGTCAGGGGAGGATACCGGTATGCGCCAGTGCTGCACCGGTTGGCGAAGACTGGACAAATCCGCAGTGAAATATTCCCCGTCAGGAGAGAACTTTACGTTGGCAGCATTCAGCGACGTGTCAGTAAGAGCCTTTATCCTTCCGTGGCGATCTACCCGGTAAAGAACGTCGCGCACGTCCGAATCGCGGAGAGCAGTGAAATAGACTTCCCCTCTCTTCTCATCCACACGCACGATGCTGACGTTCCAGTTCCGCCCGTCGGTCAGGCGCTTGAACGTCTTGCCGTCATAGGACAGGAAATATATCTGTTCCCATCCGGTCTCGAAACTGCGGGCCATATAGAGTCCCTTGTCCGTAAACTGCACCTGCTCTATCCAATCGACCCAGCAAGGGTATGCCTCGTGATAGACGTGCCTGACAGCCCCGTTTTCAACCGAAACGGCATAGAGGTCAAGTTCCTGCTGCACCCTCGGTTCGCGGGCAACGAAGAATTCGCGGCTGTCCGGCCCCCAGAACGGGATGCCGAAATACTGGTCCGCCGTCTCGTCGAAAGCGGCCCAGACGACAGGCTCCGCACCGTCCGCCCTCGCTATGCCGATGCGAACCACAGGATTGGAATCGCCTGCCTTGGGATAGCGCGTCAGCATCAATTTCCCGTGTTGTCCGGATGGGGAGCAGATGGGGAAAACCGGGACATCCGAATTGTCAAAACGGTAGAAGCCTATCTTCTCCGAATCCGGAGACCACCAGAAAGCCTTGTATTTCGACGGACGGCCCAGAATCTCTTCGTAGTACACCCAGGAAGCATAACCGTTCAGTATGACTTCGGAACCGTCGGAGGTGATGCGTCTGCGCTCTCCGGTGGCCACGTCAGTCACGTACAGGTCGTTTCCGAGCGTATAGGCTATGCGGCTCGAATCCGGAGAATACGTCGGATTGTAGGCTCCTTCTGCCAGCAGTTCAGCCTGGATGGAAGTGTTGTCCGCAAGGGCGGCGACCCCCAGCAACTGGGTAAATAAAATCGCAATCGTTCTTTTCATAATATGAAAAATCTGTCCGGGAAATTGACCAGATACACTTTCTCAACCGCTCTGGTCAATGCGGTATAAAGCCATTTCAAATCGTTCTGAATCAATTCTTCCTGCCAGAAGGGGCAGTCTATGAACACACATTTCCACTGGCCTCCCTGACTCTTGTGGCAGGTGACGGCTCCGGCATATTTCAACTGCAGGGCATTGTAGAACAGGTCTTCCCGCACGGCATCGTATCTTTTCTTCTTGCTCCTGATGTCTGAATAATCGGCCAGCACTCCCTGATAAAGGGCGTTCTGCTGCTCCCATGTCAGGGCCGGCGACTCGGAACGCAAGGTATCCAGGCACACTTTGGCAGACACTTCGCAGTCCCCGTAATCAGGGAAAGTCAGCCTCGCTTCCGCGAAATGGAGGGAATAGCGATCCGCATAATGCCCTATCCACTCAAGCCTGGCCATATCCCCGTTGGCGATATAGTCAAGCTGCTCCACATCGTCCACGAACTGATAGCAGTTCTTCACAATCATCAGTCTGTCGCCTTTCACCAGTTCCGCCTCCTTGTACTGCACGGTGCTCCTTATGCCGAGATTGTATCTTATGGCGCGTTTGTTGGAACGGCAGAGGATGATGACTTCATCCTCCCCGTAACGGTCGTACGCGTCCGTGATGGTCTCTATGAGGTCTCCTCCACCTATACGTGTCACGTCGTCCACCTCCCGGAGGTCCAGTTTCAAGTCTTCCGCCGGTTCGTCGGGGGACAGTTCAGCGATGGTCGTACGGAGAATGGTGGCATTGCGCAATATCCCGGATTCCACGCTCTGGCGTACAACGGTTGTCAGCGAACACATTGTCACACCGCCGAAAAGTTCCATATAGTCCGGGGAGAGGGCAGGCGAAGCTTCGAGCCCGACAGGCGGCAGCTGGGCGGAATCCCCCAGCATTATCAGTTTGCAGTCCGTCCCGTTGCGGACGAAGGTCACAAGGTCTTCAAGGAGATTGCCCGAACCGAACGACATCACGCCCTGCTGTCCCCCGGACTCTATCGTTATCAGGGAGACCTCATCCACGATGAACAGGGTGTTCCTCGCTTTGTTGGGAGCGAGGGTAAACTGTCCAAAGCCGTTGTCCCCTACACTTTTCTGCCTGTAAATGCCTTTGTGAATGGTTGCGGCGGGGCGCCCAGCATAACGCGACAGCACCTTGGCGGCACGTCCGGTAGGAGCCATCAGCGAGCAATGCACACCCAGAGACGAAAGAGCCGATATGACGGCTGACACCGCAGTGGTCTTGCCCGTCCCCGCATAGCCGTTGACGACCAGTATGTCGCCATCCATTCCTCCTGTGGCGAACGATGCGGCGAGCCGGAAGAAGTCTTCCTGGCAAGGAGTGGGGTCAAACTTGAAACATTCACGGAATTTCCCGTACAGATATTCCGCCTTGTCCATCATTTCTTTCCGGAAGTGAACATCATAGCCAGAACGGCGAGAATGGGATATATTTCGATTCGTCCGAGGAACATATCGATGGTGAAAAGCATTTTGCCGGCATTGGGGACTGCGTTGAAGCTGCCGTATGTGCCTATGTCCCCCATCGCGGGCCCGACGTTGCCCAGAGAAGCAAGGGAGCCGGAGAGCGCGTCCTGACCGGAAAGCCCGAACGTCACTGCAAGTATGGACGATATGCAGAGCACCAGCACATACAATGTGATATAAAGCAGGTGCGGTGCAATCTCCGCATCCCGCAGCAATCTCGTGCCGAGTTTCACTTCATTGACCGAAGAAGGGTTGAGTATCCTTGAAATGCGGCATCCCACAGCTTTGAAAAGCAGCAGCAGACGGTCCGCCTTGAGACCTCCCGAGGTGGAACCGGAGCATCCGCACATAAAGCCGAGCACAAGGAATGCCGTGTGGGCTACGGCCGGCCAGGTGGAATTGTCGAGAGTGGCGAAACCTGTGGTCGAGACCACGCAGAGCGTATGGAAAGTCCCATCCCACAAAGCGTTTCCGAAGGAGTCGGATATGCCTTCGGCGCGGAATACGACAGCCTCGAAAAGGCTGAAAAGGACTATCGCTCCGACGTAGAACTTGAGCACCGGATTGTTGAGCGGCTCGAGCGAACGCTTCACCAAAGCCATATAAATGATGCCGAAATGGATGGAGGACAGGAGCATGAACACCATAGTTATCCCCTCTATGAGACGACTGTCGAACGCTCCGATTGAAAGGGTGCGGGTACTGAATCCTCCGGTGGCGCAGACGCTCATCGCGTGGCAGACGGCATCGAAGACCGGCATCCCGGCAAGAACGTACGCGGCGAAGGCCAGCAGGCACAAAGCCAGATACACGTATGCAAAAATGCGGACAATGGTATTGGTGCGGCTGCTGTACCCGTCCTTCGACATCGACGAGAGTTCCATATTGGTCAGACGGAGACGGACTGGGCTGGAATCGGGGATGACAAGAAGCAGGAACACCACGACCCCCAAGCCGCCGATGAAATGGGTGGAGGTCCGCCAGAAGAGCAGGCTTCCGGGAAGCATCTCCACGTCATCGAGTATGGTAGCGCCCGTGGTGGTAAATCCGGACACGCTTTCGAACCAGGCGTTGGCGAGGCTGAACGGTCCGCCCCACAGGGCATAGGGCAGCATCCCGAATATGAACGAGAGAATCCACGAAAGCACTATGATGAGATAGCCGTCTTTCAGGGTAATCTGTGAAGCCCTGCGCACGAATATGAACGGGAACACTCCCACGATGAACGTGATGAGGAAACTTATGACCAGAGCCGTCAGGGCCGAATCGTTTCCGTTCATCACTGACACGATAACGGAAAGAAACATAAACAACGCGCTCACGAGAAGCGCGTAACCGACGTTCCTGCTGATGGTCTTTACGTTCATAACTGCTGCTCCCTGCTCTTGAGGCCCAGAATCCGTTTGCGGAGCTGCTGGTTCTCTGCAGTCAGCTCCAATATTCCCGAGTTGAGCTCGGCCAGCTGGTCGTCGCCGTCGAACTCGTTGGCGTACTTCCGGTTGTAAGAACGGTAATTGTTGAGTCCTTCTAGCATATTGTATATGGGATTGACGTAATAGGCCAGTATGAAGAACAACAGCATGAACACGAGGAGCATCCCTACGCCTATCGCCACTATTCCCGGAATGATGCTCCGGTAGAACCCTCTGTCGAAAGTGGCGGAGTTCTTTCTCAAATCGTTGTATATCGCAAGCGAAAGATTTTCGAGATGTTTGTGGAGGGACTTGTATTGCGGCTGGAGCGATTCGAAATACCAGGCCCGCGAATCGATGAAATCGGAGAGCAGGACTTCATTGAGTTCGTAGGATGTCTGCATATAGGAGTATTGGGCCGCCACCACGGAATCGGCCATAGGACCGACGGATCCTGTCGCAAGGCCGGCGCGAAGACGCGCGCATCGCGTGGAGAAGCCGTTCTGATCGAAATCGGGAAGGGTGTTCAACCCCTCGTCCCCTATGACGGTAAGGATGCCGAGATTGTACGCATCGGTCTGCTCCACAAGCTGTTGCGCGACATTGAGTGCTTCTATGTTGTCGGCGATGAGGCCGGAAACGTAGTTGCGCATATTCCTGTACTGCAAGACGGAAATGACGCACGAAATCAACAGCACGGCGACAACCGCGTTGAGACTGAGGATGAGTTTCATCCTCATAGACAGTTTCCTTCCTTTTGCGTTGGAAGCGTTATCCGAAGACATATAATCAAAAACCTTTATCCGACAAATATACGCAAATTCTTTATAAAGTTTTATATGAATATTTGCCACCACACCGAAAAATCGTTAATTTTGCGCGAAGATTTTTAATGAAAAATATGAGTGACATCACATTTCTTCAAGATATGGTCAGCAAGTCGGCCGAAGCAAAAAGACAGATTCTGCGCCTGTGCATAATCAACGGCCCCTTCTCCATAGCCGACCTGTCCAAAGATATGAACACCAGCGTGCCCACCATAACCAAACTCATATCGGAACTGATGCGGGACGGGCTGATACGGGACCTCGGCAAGCACGGCACTTCCGGAGGAAGGCGTCCCAGCATATTCGGCCTTGATGCGAAAGCGGGCCACTTCCTCGGCGTGGACGTGGGCTCCAAGGATTTCAAAATCGCCGTCACTGATTTCAACGGTGAAGAAGTTCTTTTCACGGACAGCATACCCTTCGTGCTCGAAGCGAGCGCGGAATCGCTCAAGGAGATATGCCGCATAATCAGGGAAGAGGTGACGAAGGCCGGAATCGAATGGGAGTCCGTACTAGAAGCGGGCATAAGCCTGTCGGGCCGCGTCAATCCCGAAGAAGGATATTCGCTGACCTACTCGGTAAGTGACGACTTCCCTCTCAAGACCATATTCCAGAACGAGCTGCACGTGCCCGTAATCATAGAAAACGACTCTCGTGCAATGACTTACGGGGAATATCTCGCCGGCAACAACGAGAGCGCCGAGAAAAATATGCTTTTCATCAACATCAGCTGGGGGCTGGGAATGGGTATGATTCTGGACGGCAACCTGTACTACGGGAAATCCGGGTTCTCCGGTGAAATCGGACACTTCCCTCTTCTCAACAACGGCAAGATATGCCGCTGTGGCAAGATGGGCTGCCTGGAGACAGGAGCCTCCGGTTCCGCGCTCTATCATATGATAAAGGACGAACTGGCGGCGGGGCGGAACTCTTCGCTGAGCAAAAAGTTCAAGAGCGGGGAGAAACTGCATCTCAACGACGTGCTTGAAGCCGTGAAGGAGGAAGACGTGCTGGCCATTGAAGGCATAGAGACCGTCGGTGAGACTCTCGGCAGGTGCATCGCGGGACTCATCAACGTATTCAATCCTGGACAGGTGATAATAGGCGGCCGGCTCGCCGTAGGCGGGAAATACCTCCTCTATTCCATCAAATCGGCAGTGAACAAGTACTCGCTCATAAGAGTAAGTTCGGACACAAAAATACGGTTCAGCACACTCGGAGCGAAAGCCGCCGCGACGGGCGCCTGCCTCATCGCGCGCAGCAGACTGCTCGGCCTGATGTAATCACTCCACCTTGAACGAATCCTTGAGCGCCGTTGTCTTGTTGAAGACAGGGCGCTTTTCCGTACTGTCCGGATCCTTGAAGAAATACCCTACGCGTTCGAACTGAACGGGCAGGCCGGAAGCGTCTTCGAGCAGGGCAGGTTCCGCATATCCCGTCACTTCCACGAGGGAATCCGGATTGAGGAAGTCCTTGTAGTCCTTGTCTTCGGGAATGGAATTCATATCCGGTTGCACGAACAGGCGGTCATACAGCCGCAAATCCAGTTCACGGGCGAAAGAAGCGCTCACCCAGTGTATGGTACCCTTGACGGAACGCCATTCTCCGTTGCCGGGACGCGTAGAAGGGTCATAGCTGCATTTAAGTTCGATGACCTTCCCGGATTCATCCTTCACCACCTCGTCGCACTTGATTATGTAGGTATATTTAAGGCGCACTTCTCCGCCCGGCTTGAGACGGAAGTACTTGTGCGGCGCATCCTCCATAAAATCAGCCCTGTCAATCAGAAGTTCTCCCGTAAAAGGCACCTTCCTTGATGCACCCTCCGGCTCGGCAGGATTGAGCGGGCAGTCGAACCATTCGACCTGTCCCTCGGGATAATTGGTGAGAGTGAGCCTTACAGGGTCATCGGAGACCACCATATACCTGTTGCTGCGTGCATTCAGATCCTGACGCACGCACCATTCCAGCAGCTGTATGTCTATGAGCTGGTCGTGCTTGGTGACGCCTATCTTCTCGCAGAAAGCCTTGAGCGCTTCCGGGGTGTAGCCTCGGCGGCGCACACCGCAGAGCGTGGGCATACGCGGGTCATCCCATCCCGACACCAGACCTTTCTGAACCAGCTCGAGAAGCTTGCGCTTGCTCATCAGAGTGTAGGTCAGGTTGAGTCTCGCAAATTCGTACTGATGCGAGGGGAAAATCCCCAGAGTCTCTATGAACCAGTCGTACAACGGCCTGTGGACGTCGAACTCAAGGGTGCAGATGGAATGCGTGATGTGCTCGATGGAATCGCACTGGCCGTGTGTGAAGTCATACATAGGATAGATGCACCACTTGTCTCCTGTCCTGTGGTGGGCGGCGTGCTTGATGCGGTAAAGTATGGGGTCCCTGAACATCATATTGGGGTGGGCCATATCTATCTTCGCGCGGAGTACCTTTTCCCCGTCGGCATACTTGCCGTCGCGCATCTCGCGGAAAATCTTCAGATTCTCTTCCGGGGTGCGGTTGCGCCACGGGCTATCGGTTCCGGGGGTCTCCACAGTCCCTCTGTTGAGCCGCATCTCCTCCAGTCTCTGGTCGTCCCCAGATGCCTGTCCCTTCAGTATCATCTGCTCCGCCCATTGATAGAGCTGCTCGAACTAATCAGCTGCATAACATTCCTTCTCCCACTCGAATCCCATCCACCTGATATCCTCCTTGATGGCCTCCACGTATTCCGTGTCCTCCTTGGTGGGATTGGTGTCATCGTAACGGAGATTGGTCCTTCCGCCGTATTTCTGCGCAAGTCCGAAATTGATGCACAGACTTTTGGCGTGACCCAGATGAAGGTATCCGTTGGGCTCGGGAGGAAAACGCGTCAAAACCGATGCGCACTTTCCCGATTTGAGGTCATCCTCTATGATTTCTTCAAGAAAATTCAACTTCTTCGCTTGTTCTTCCATATCTTTCTGTCATTTTATTTCGATGTTTTCCACATTTCCTTCCTCCCAGTCATCCACACTGACGTCGAACCCGCCTCCCGCACCCGATACTTCAGGCAAGGCAATCCCTTCGGATTCAATCAGCATATGATATACGTCTACGGGGAACGACCAGCTGTCGGACACGTCCAGCGTATCGGAAAAGGTCGTAGCCATATCTATCAGGGGAATATCCAGATACAAAGTCAGGTTCTGGGACGGGGACACATCCGCTGCCGCGTCGCCTGACTGCTCCGTGACGTACTGCACTCCGGGCAACCCGAATGAGACGAACGACTTGCTTATGATTCCCGGCTTCGGACTTTGCAGCGAATTACTTTCAATCAGTGTCCAGTCCGTCAGTTCGAAGGAGGTGGTCCCTGTCCCGGTGCAGTTCCGTGTCAGATAGAAACTCTTGGCCATTCCGCTGATGACCCCGTCAGCCGCGCGCGCATACTGCACACCGCTGACAGGCACTTTTATGACAGTAAGGACCGCTATGGAATGCGGCGTAAGCTCTATGGGTACGGGTGAGGGATTGTTGAGCATATCCGGCGTCACGACGAAATCCTCCTCCGTGCCCGTCATCAGTTCCGCCGGCTCCCGGGAGAAGCCCGGCTTGCCGCCGTCGGCTATCGAAACATACATATCGTCCCACGAATCCATATCGTGAAAGGAGATGCTCTCATACTCCTCTACGGTCTGGTTGAATGCCAGGACGTTGTATGTTCCGGGGGGGAGATTCAGCACAACCGAATCCACGTCGTTGGTAACGTGTCGCAGGGGCGCGCCTCCGTCCTTGGGGAAAAACATCACGGTCATCCCCGTGGGGCGCTCGCTCAGGCAGCTCCAATCCATCGTTATCGAAAGACGGGCCTTCCCGGAATGTTCCCAGTGGTTGTAACACAAGTCCTTGTAGGCGCAGGACGACAAAATGGCGGACAAGAGAAGAGCCACCGCGACACGCATCAAGCCGGACGAAGATTTTCCCATCACCGACGTCCTCCCCTGCTGTCGGGCCTGCCGCCGTCCCGACCATTGAATTCTATGACTCGGAATATGGAGACCTCGAGCCGCGTGGGTCCGAACCAGTTCCTTGCGGCACCGTCCTGCCATACGAAATGAGTGTCTTCCGGCAGATATTCATTGTACTTCAACCTCAAGTAGCCTATGCCGGCAGAGAAAGCGAAAGCCCACTTGCCGCCCTTCAGGGGCAGGGTGTAGCCATATTCCGCCTGAACGCCGAAATTCCAGCCGTCGCACTGGAAACCCCGGCCCCCGAACTCAAAATCGTAGCTCAGTCCTATGCCGCTCACTCCTACGAAATGGCCCAGAAGCGGATGCTCCTGTGCAAGACTTCCGAAGTGGTAACGGAGGCCTGCATAGCCTCCATAAGTCTGGTAGAAGACATTGCGGGCGGGGATTTTCCACCACGCGAAATTCCAGTCACCGGAAAAGCTGAGTCCTTTATAGACGGGGAGCTCGACACCGATATTGGGTACAAGGGCAGCGTCATAGACAAGATTGCTCCTGAGCGCGATGCAGTAGGGCGAGGGTACAGTCTGGCCGCGCGAAACTACAACAACGGAAAGCAGCAGCGCAAGTGCCAGCGCAAGCCGCTTTCCTGCAATATGGGAGCCGCTTCCAAACAACGGCACTGAAATTTGCCGGGGCAAGCCTGCGGCCTTCCAATCAGTCAATCTCCTACGCTGTTATAGATGCAAACATTGATTATTTGATAGTCGCCGCCGTGTCAGCTGCACTAGAAAAGTCCGTCACGTCAGGACTGAATTCTATCTTGTTGGCATTGAAGGTCAGATTGATTGTATGCGTCTTGCCTTCGGTCATAGTCAACTGGACCACCTTTGGGCTTGTACTATAGTCAGCGAGTACGGTCTCCCCGTCATTTGTGGTAATCTGACAATAGATCTTGACAGTCACATCCTGGGGTGCGACATACTTTTTAGTAAGCTCAACGACCGTCAACGTCCCGCTACTAATTTCCTGGGTGCCACTATAATATTCCGTTTCGCTGGCTTCGTTCCCCAACTCCCAGTTTGCCGATGCTTTGGTTATATCATAACTGGCCGGAGCTTTTGCGGACACCTTAATCTTCGTGATTGTCGCCTTAAGACCGCCCGCATCGGCAACTTTTGCCTCTACTGCAAGTTTGGAGAAGATATGTCCAAACGAAAGGTCAACTGCAGAAGGACTGCTTGAACACGTTTGATCCGTTGCTTTCGCTACAACCACATCGTCGTCAATGGAAGTCACTGTAACCACACCTTTATCGGAAACGGTATTATTGGAGGCATAGAAATCCATTGTACCTGAAGCGGGCCAATAACTTTTACTCTTCCATTTTGTAGCGTCCTGCACTATGGTTTCGTTAAAATATTTGGTGGTGACATTATCCTTAATATAGTTTGCCAGCACCTCGATAGACGTAAGATTGTCATTTGTCACGTCAGCCCCCCTGGTCTGTCCCTGGGTATAGACACCGAAAGAGATGGGGGTGAAAGTGATTTCCACTGAAGGCACTTCTTTCTTGCAAGCGGCCAGCGCGATGACGGCGGCAGAGATGACGAACATTTTTTTGAGCATAGTGTTGAATTTTTTGAGTTTGTCAATAAAATCACGCCAATAGGGCGCTCATTTGCAAATTTAGAAAATTTAATGCATTCGACAAATAAAAACCGAATAAAAATTCACCTCCTTTCCACCGACGGTTCCGCTAACCTGATGACCGTCATTGATATGTCTGACGAATTTATTACCTTTGCACAATCCAAAAATGCGGCAATGATTAAATCGATGACAGGGTACGGCAAGGCGGAAGCCCTGCTTGACAGCGGCAAACTTACGGTTGAGATACGCACGTTGAACGGAAAAAATGCTGAAATCAACATAAAATCATCGCTTCTCCCCCGTGAGAAGGAGATTCACGTCAGGCAAAAAATCGCGGAAACGTTGCAACGGGGCACGATAGACGTGTTCATCTCCCGGGAAAACCCGACTTCGGAAAGCGCGAAAAAAATAAACGCGGGACTGGCACTCGACTATTACAGGCAGATTGAAGCTCTGTGCGCACAGGCAGGCAGTCCGGTTCCCGGCATTCACGCCGCACTGGACACGCTTATGAAAATGCCGGACGTCGTGGACACCTCAAGAAGCGAAATCATCACGGAAGAATCCTGGCCCGCTGTCGAAGAAGCTTTCGACCGCTGTCTCGAAGCCGTGAACGATTTCCGGAGCCGCGAAGGCGAGACTCTGTACAGGGACGTAACTTCCCGCGTGGCCACCATCGACGGTCTCGACAGGGAAATAGAGCAATACGAAAGCGAAAGGACGGCGAACGTGCGGGAGAGGATACTCAAGGCGGCGGAAGATCTCAAGATAAGGCTCGATGCCGAAAGATTCGAGCAGGAAATGATTTTCTATCTGGAAAAGATGGACATCAACGAAGAGAAGGTGCGTCTCCGCCAGCACTGCCGCTATTTTATGGATACCATAGACTCCGAACCCTGTCCGGGCAAGAAACTCGGCTTCATCATTCAGGAAATGGGGCGTGAAATCAACACCACCGGCTCGAAGGCCAATCACGCCGGCATACAGAAACTGGTGGTGCGTATGAAAGACGAACTCGAGAAAATCCGCGAGCAGTCAATGAACATCCTTTAGGAGACGGAGGGAGATTCTTCCCCTTTCCACGTCAATTCCTGTCACCGACACCCTCACCCTCTGGTGCAGTCTGAGGACCTTGGAAGGCACAGCCATCCCTTTCACCCCCATCTGCGAGGCGTGTATGAGTCCGTTGTCGTGCAGGCCTATGTCCACGAAAGCTCCGAATGCCGTAAGGTTGGTCACTATGCCGGGAAGTTCCATACCTTCCACAAGGTCCTCGATGGAACGCACATTGCGGTCAAACTCGAAAGTCTCGGCTTCGGAGCGCGGGTCGAGTCCGGGCTTCACCAGTTCCCTGAGTATGTCGTTTACTGTCGGAAGACCGAAATCCCCTTCCACGAAGTCACCCGCATCGATTTGCGAGCAAAGCTGCACGTTACCCACAAGTTCACGCACGGGAACGCCTAGCGATGCGGCCATCCTGTCCACTATGTGATAGGCTTCAGGGTGAACGGCCGAATCATCCAGAGGGTTGGCCGCTCCGCGTATGCGAAGGAACCCCGCACACTGTTCGAATGCCTTTGCTCCCAGACGCGGCACCTTCCTGAGTTCGGACCGCGACTTGAAGGGGCCGTTCGCGGTCCTGTATGCTATGATGTTGTCCGCAAGGGCCGGACCCACACCTGCCACATAGGCGAGCAGATAGGGGCTGGCCGTATTGAGATTGACTCCGACGCTGTTGACGCAGAACTGCACCACATTATCCAGTTTCTCTTTGAGCAGGGACTGGTCCACGTCGTGCTGGTACTGGCCTATGCCGAGATTTTTCGGGTCTATCTTCACCAGTTCGGCAAGGGGGTCCATCAGACGTCTGCCTATGGAGACGGCCCCGCGTACAGTCACGTCTTCGTCCGGGAACTCCTTCCGTCCCGCATCGGATGCCGAATATATCGATGCGCCGTCCTCACTGACTGTCCATACGCGGCAGTTTTCCGGCAAATCGAGTTTCCTGACAAGATCCTCGGTCTCGCGCGAGGCCGTGCCGTTGCCTATGGCTATCGCCTCTATCCCGAAGTCCGTGATAATCTTATCCAGCTGCGACAAGGCTTCCACTTTGCGGCTTTGCGGGGGATGGGGATAGATGACAGTATGATAAAGCAGGCCGCCCTGCTCATCCAGACAAGCGAGTTTGCAGCCGTTGCGGAATCCCGGATCTATGGCCAGGGTGCGTTTCTGCCCTACTGGGGAAGAAAGCAGAAGTTGTCTCAGATTGTCCCCGAATACGGCGATGGACTCCATATCCGCTTTCTCTTTGGCCTCCTTTATCACTTCATTGGTAATGGACGGGGCCAGCAGACGCTTGTACGCGTCATCTACAGCCAAACGAATCTGTTGCGCTAGCGCCTGTGAAGGGCGGGGACGTTCCTGATAGAAATCATAATACATCTTCCCTGTACAGCGCTCCGGGTCAGCATCGATTGACAGGGACAGGAATCCTTCTTTCTCCGCCCTCAACATTGCCAGCAGATTGTGGGCCGGTATGCGTTCCAACGGCATCGAGAAGTTGAAATAAGATCTGTATTTCGCCGCCTCCGGAGAACCGTCCGCCGCCTTCGAGACCTTCGACACCACCCTCCTGCGACGGTAGGTCCGTCTCAGCTCTTCCCTGACGGATGCGGTCTCGCTCATTCTTTCGGCTATGATGTCCCTGGCTCCGGACAAGGCATCCTCCACGCTCTTCACCGAGGGACTGATGAACTTGCGCGCTTCCGCCGACGGATCCGCCGCGACTGAGGCGTACATCCTGTCGGCAAGGGGTTCGAGCCCCGCTTCGCGGGCCGCCGTGGCTCTTGTGCGCCTCTTCGGGCGGAATGGCAGATATATGTCCTCCAGCGCCGAAGATGAAGTGCAGCATTCTATGGCGGTCTTCAATTCCGGTGTGAGAGCTCCAGCCGCCGATATCGTTTCGATAACCGTCGCCTTGCGCTTCTCCATCTCGTCGAACACGTCCATCCAATGCTTCACCTCGGCAACGGAAGCATCGTCCAACCCTCCTGTCTTCTCCTTGCGGTAACGGCTGATAAAAGGGATTGTACCCCCTTCTTCGAACAGTCCCAGACAATTCTCAATCTGCCACTTACGGGCATCAAGCCGTCCGGCTATCCAATCGACATATACGCTTTTCATAGGCCTTTCAGTCTTCTGATATCTGTTTCAGTTCCTCCCTGTATGCCATCAGTATCCTTGATTTGGATATGAATCCCAGATACCGCATATCCGCACTCAATACGGGGAGACGCCACTCCTCCGTCCTGTCGAACTTGTCCATCACCGACTCCATGCTTTCACCGGAAGACACGTATGCTTTGGGCTGCGTCATCACGTTGCGCACACGGATTCTGTCGAGATTGTTCTTTCGGAACATCACCTTCCTTATCGAGTCCATATCCAGCATCCCCTGAAAGCGTCCCTGCGCATCAAGCACCGGGAACACCGCCGCAGTGCTCTCCGATATGACGGCCACGATTTCGGAAAGGGTTGCATTCACGCTCACTCGCGGATATTTGTCCCTTATCAGGTCGGAGGTTTTCAGGAGCGTCAGCACGGACTTGTCGTTGTCGTGAGTCAGCAACTCCCCGGTCTGCGCTATGCGCTTCGAATATATGGAGTACTTCTCGAACAGACGCATCGTGCCGAACGAGACGGCGGAGGTCAGAATCAGGGGGAGCAGAAGTTCGTAGCCGCCGGTCATTTCGGCTATCAGAAAGATAGCTGTCATCGGCGCCTGCATCACGCCGGCCATCAGGCCCGCCATTCCGACCAGGACGAAATTCTGCTCCGGAACGGATATTCCCGCGCCGCCCAGAAGGAGGTTGATGCTTCTCGCCACGACAAACCCCATTATCGCGCCTTCGAACAGAGTAGGTCCGAACGTGCCTCCGACACCGCCTCCGGCGTTGCTGCAAGTCATCGCAAAGACCCTGGCGAAGCATACCAGCAGAAAGAAGACGGGAATCCCCCAGGCATAACCGGACAGGTATGACAGCAGAGCACAGGGGGTGTCCGCGCGTCCCACAAGAAGTCCCTGCAGATATCCGTATCCTTCCCCGTAAAGCATAGGGAAGAGATAGATGAGCACACCGAGACACAGGGCGCAAAGCCCCCACCTTACGTATCCGTTGGCCGGCTTGCCAGAAAGTCTGTCCTCCAGATGCAAGGTCATCCGCACGAAATACAGGGAACCCAGCCCGCACGCTATTCCGAGCATCACGTAGAACGGGATGTTCGCCATCGAGAAGGGAGTGAGGCTGCACTGGAAAAGCGGAGCCTGTCCGGCAAACACGTTGGCTACGACGGTAGCCGATATGGTCGAAAGCATCAGGGGGAGCATCGAGTTCATCGATATGTTGAACAGGAGAATCTCCATCGTGAACAGCACTCCCGCAAGCGGGGCCTTGAATATGCCAGCTATGGCACCCGCTGCACCGCAGCCCAACAGGAGGGTCATATTTCTGTAGGAAAGGCCGAAACGGCGGGCGAAATTGGAGCCGATTGCGGCTCCGGTATAGACTATGGGCGCCTCCGCTCCCACCGAACCTCCCGCCCCTATGGTCAGGGCACTGGTGACAAATGACGACCAGATGTTGTGCGACTTTATTTTCGATTCGTTGGTGGAAACGGCCACAAGCACCTTAGTGACCCCGTGGCCTATATTGTCCCTGACGATGTATCTTACAATCAGATAGGACAGCAACATTCCCACTCCGGGAAGCACCCAGTACAGCCAATCGCGACTCCCGCCGGAAAGTTCCGGAAGGATTCCGCGTATGAATCGGATAAGATAATTGAGGCACACGGCGGCAATCCCGGAACACAGGCCTACCACCAGGCTCAGGAGCATCACTTTCGAATGCTCGGACAAACGGAGAGAGAACTTATGCGTCGGACGAATCTTCATCTCCCCCGTATTGCGAGATATTGTCATCCGGAAGAGTGTTGTCCCCCGGAGCATCTTCGGAGGCATCGGCCTGCTCGGAGACTTCGTCTTCGTCAAGCCACTTCTCGACTTCATCGAGATCGTCAGTCTTCACCTGTATCTTGACCAGATACACGTCATCACCTATCTCAATCGTCACGGCATAGAAGAAAGTACCGTCAGGTTTGGGATACTTTATAAGATCCTGAAAATAATCGTTGAAACCCTGCGGATATTTTTCGGCGAAAGCGGCCGCAACTTCAGCAGCCATCTTTTCATAGCTCACCACGTGTCTTTTCTTCTGTTCGTCTGCCATAACTGTCGGTAACTTTGGTGCAATTATAGGACAAATTTCCTAATGCGGCAAACCTTTCAACGAGATTTTTTAAAGAAAAACGACTTTTGCATCCTTTTCCTGTCGGGATTCCTCTCCACGAACACCGGTTTCATCGTGCGCGGGTCCAGTCCGCTGTAGAACATCACGGACGAAACCGTCATCGGAGTGGGTGTGAAATCCTGCACCTGATCCATCCATATCCCTTTCAGGGACGGGTGTCGCGAAAGCCGCTTCATATCATCCTGCGTGCATCCGGGATGCGAAGATATGAAATAGGGAACGAGTCCCACGTGGGTGCCCTCCCTTTCGTTGAGACGGTCGAATTCGCGCCTGAGGCGTTCGAAAAGCCGGAACGAAGGTTTGGCCATATAGCCGAGCACCTTGTCTTCCGTATGCTCCGGAGCCACCTTGAGACGCCCGGAAGTGTGTCTGAGTACCAGTTCGCGGAAATAACGCTCCGCATCCGGCGTCACGAAACCGGTTTTATCGTCCAGAAACAGGTCATAGCGGATGCCGCTACCCACGTAACTGTGTCTCACCCCTTTCACGGAATCCACTTCCCGGTAGAGTTCCAGGAGTTTCCGGTGCGAACGGTCCAGATTGGGGCAGGGAGAAGGATACAGGCAGGAACGGCGGCGGCAGACCTCGCACAGCGATTTGTCCTTCCCGCCCATCGCATACATATTGGCCGTGGGCGCCCCGAGATCCGAGACGTTGCCGGCAAAACCGGGAAGGGAGGTCATCGCCTCCACTTCCTTCCTTATCGAAGTTATGCTCCGGGACTGGATGAACTTGCCCTGATGGGCCGCTATCGTACAGAAGTTGCACCCGCCGAAACATCCCCTGTGCGTGATGATGGAGAACTTTATCATATCGTAGGCAGGGATGCGCCTTCCCTTGTAACGGGGATGCGGAAGTTTGGTGAAGGGAAGGTCCCAGTAAGAATCCATCTCCTCCGTCGAAGCGGGGGGATACGGGGGGTTGACCCTGACATATCCGCCGCCCACGGGCTCTATGACCGTCTGCGGATGCATCATATTGGCGTGAGTCTCTATGAGGTGGAAATTCTCGGCGAAAGCCTTTTTATCCGACACGCATTCTGCGAACGGATGAAGCACCAGAGCGTCTTTCACTTTCGCTTCACCCGAACGCAAGAAAGCCAGCTGCGGCAGCGCTTCCATCTGGCGGACGCTCCTGCCCGATTCGATTGCCCTTGTCAGTTCGAGCATCGCGCGCTCCCCCATCCCGTAGCAAAGCCAGTCGGCTCCACTGTCAACCAGCACCGACGGAAGCAGACGATCCTGCCAGTAGTCGTAATGGGTCAAGCGTCTCAGCGATGCCTCCACTCCCCCTATGACGACGGGGGTGTCGGGGAAAAGTTTCTTGAGTATCCCGGTATAGACGGTAACGGCATAATCGGGACGACGTCCGAATGCTCCGTCGGGGGTGTAGGCATCGTCGTGCCTCAGACGTTTCCCTGCCGTATAGTGGTTGACCATCGAATCCATTGCGCCGGAATTGACGGCGAAATAGAGCCGTGGGGCACCGAGTTTTCGGAAATCCCTGAGGTCATCCTTCCAGTTGGGTTGCGGCACCACCGCCACGCGGTAGCCGAATTTCTGAAGCCACCGGGCTATGCAGGCCGTCCCGAACGAAGGATGGTCCACGAAAGCATCTCCGGTGAAGAATATCACGTCGATGTAATCCCAACCGAGAGCCTCGACCTCCTTGACGGAGGTTGGGAACATATAGACCCGCCCGTCCATCCTACATTCTATCCGGAAGTCCTATGCCGAGTATGCCCATCGACTTTTCGAGCACCGAAGCCAGAATGGAGATGAGCACGAGCCTCGCTTTCAGGAGAGAGGAGTCCTCTTCCCGGAGAACCGGCGTGTCGTGATAGTATTGGTTGAATTCCTTGGCCAGGTCGAACGAATAGTTGGCAAGTACGGCCGGAGAGAATGCAACGGCTCCTTCGGCTATCTTCTGGGGATAGCTCCCTATCAGTTTTATCAGCCGTATTTCTCTGGCGCTGAAGCGCACTCCCGGAGTGATGTCGGCGGGAATGAAGGATATGCCCTGCTCCTCCGCCTTGCGGAGTATGGAGCAGATACGGGCGTGCGTGTACTGTATGAACGGACCGGTATTGCCGTTGAAATCTATGGACTCCTTCGGGTCGAAGAGCATCTTCTTTCTGGGATCCACCTTGAGTATGAAATATTTCAAGGCCCCGAGACCTATCATCCCGTAGAGTTTGTCCTTTTCCTCTTCGGAGAGGCCTTCGAGTTTCCCGGACTCTTCGGAAGTGGCCTTCGCCTCCTCATACATCTTGACAATAAGGTCATCGGCATCCACGACCGTACCCTCACGCGACTTCATCTTCCCCTCCGGAAGTTCGACCATACCATAGGAAAGATGATGTATCTGGTCGGCCCATCCGAATCCGAGTCTGCCCAGTATCAGTTTGAGTACCTGGAAATGGTAGTTCTGCTCGTCTCCGACAACATACACGTGCGAGTCGAGACTGTATTCGGAAAAACGTCTTTCCGCCGTACCCAGGTCCTGCGTGATGTACACGGACGTCCCGTCGGAACGGATTAGAAGCTTTCGGTCCAGCCCGTCCGCAGTGAGGTCGCACCATACGGACCCGTCGGCCTCGCGTTCGAACACCCCTGTGTCAAGTCCCTTCCGGACGAGCTCCTTGCCGAGCAGATAGGTCTCGGACTCGTAATACACCTTGTCGAAAGTAATTCCGAGCGCCTTGTAAGTTTCTTCGAACCCGGCAAACACCCAGCCGTTCATCATCTTCCAGAGTGCCCGCACCTGAGGGTCCCCCGCCTCCCACTTGACGAGCATTGCGTGCACTTCGTCCAGGACTGAAGGGTCTTCCTTCTCCATCTGCGCGAACCTGACGTAGCAGTCACCGACAAGATGGTCCCCTTTCTTGCCTGTCGATTCGGGTGTGGCTCCGTTGAAGGACTTCTGCCAGGCATACATCGACTTGCAGATGTGCACTCCTCTGTCATTGACGAGAGTGGTCTTTATCACTTCGTTGCCGGCGGCCTCCAGAAGATTGGATACGGATGCACCCAGAAGATTGTTGCGCACGTGCCCCAGATGGAGGGGCTTGTTGGTATTCGGGGAGGAGAACTCCACCATTATGACTTTCCCGGTGGAAGGGAGCCTCCCGAACGACGAATCCGATGCAATCTCCCGGAAATATCCGGCCCAGAATACAGTGGAAAGACTGATGTTGAGAAAACCCTTGGCTACGTTGAAACCGCTGATTTCAGGCACATTGGCCTTCAGCCAATCCCCTATGGCCGTACCCGTGGCTTCGGGACTCGTCCGGGACAGACGCAAAAGAGGGAAAGTCACAAGCGTGAAATCCCCTTCAAATTCCTTTCTGGTGGCCTGCACCTGGAGCGCAGAAGCCTCTACGCCGGCTCCATACAGGTTTCCGATGGCCTCAATGACCTTTTCCGCGATAAAAATTTCAGCCGTCATCTCCTGTCTATCCAAGATACGATTTGAGCAACTTGCTTGCATTCGGTTTCTTGAGCTTGCGTATGGCCTTTTCCTTTATCTGCCTTACGCGCTCACGGGTGAGATCCAGCCTCTCCCCTATTTCTTCGAGCGTCATCTCCTGACATCCTATGCCGAAGAAGGACTTTATGATTTCGCGTTCGCGGGGGGTCAGTATCTGGAGAGCCCTGTCTATCTCAAGGCTGAGGGACTCACCCACCAATCCCTTGTCGGCGCTGGGAGAATCTTCGTTGGGAAGTATGTCGAGCAGGGAATTGTCCTCCCCTTCCACAAACGGTGCATCGACGGATATGTGCCTTCCGGACACCCTCATCGTGTCGGCTATCTTGTCGCGCGGCACGTCTATGATTTCGGCGAGTTCCTCATCCGACGGAAGGCGTTCGTTCTCCTGCTCGAACTTGCCCAAAGCCTTGCTTATCTTGTTGAGGGAACCGACCTGGTTGAGCGGGAGACGCACGATTCTGGACTGCTCCGCGAGAGCCTGCAGAATCGACTGCCTTATCCACCATACCGCATAGGATATGAACTTGAAGCCTCTGGTCTCGTCGAACTTCTCGGCCGCCTTGATAAGGCCGAGATTGCCCTCGTTGATAAGGTCCGGGAGGCTGAGGCCCTGATTCTGATACTGTTTCGCCACAGACACGACGAAACGGAGATTGGCTCTCGTGAGTTTTTCAAGGGCGACCGGGTCGCCCTTGCGTATGCGTTGCGCCAGTTCCACTTCCTCCTCGGGCGTGACCAGCTCCTCCCTGCCTATTTCCTGCAGATATTTGTCAAGCGAAGCGCTCTCGCGGTTCGTGATGGATTTTGTGATTTTAAGTTGTCTCATATCCGGTTTTAAAAGCTTATTCCTTTCCGAAACCGAAGTACGAAGGTCTGCCGTTCGGCAATACGCCCTCAATGAAAATCGCCCTCTTGGTTTTCTTGGCGATGCTTACGACTTCTTCAGGCTTCGAGACCTTCTGGTCGTTGACATACCTGATGACGAATCCTTCCTGAGCACCGGCCTCCTGCATCTTGCCTGTCCCTACCGAAACGATTTCAACTCCTCCCTCGACGGCCTTGAGCGTGGCTCCGTAGAACACTATGGTACCGTCTTCCTGAACGGTTCCATTCTCCGAAGTCTGGCTGAAGAACGTGACCTCGGCACTCTCGAGGGTCGAGTTGCGGTAATATTTCACCGCCACCTTGTCTCCCGGATGGAAACTGTTGACCTTCGCCTGCAAGTCGGCCATCGTCCTTATATTGGTGGAATCAAGGCTGACTATCACGTCCTTCTCCTTAAGACCGGCCTTGTCCGCCGAACTTCCCTTCCGCACTTCGCTTATATATACGCCGGCAGGCTCCGAAAGTTTCAACTCTTTCGCCAGTTCCGCCGTAAGCGTCCCTCCGGTGATGCCGAGCATCACCCTCTGGACAGAACCGAAATCGATGAAATCGTCCACCACCTTCTTGACTATGTTGGAAGGTACCGCAAAAGAATATCCCGAATACGACCCCGTAGTGGAGACGATGGCTGTGTTGATTCCCACAAGCGCCCCGGACTTGTTGACAAGAGCTCCACCCGAATTGCCGGGGTTGACTGCGGCGTCGGTCTGTATGAACGACTCTATCCTGAATTCTCCGTCCTGATTGGGCATCGACCTGCCTTTGGCGCTGACTATGCCGGCCGTGATGGTGGACTGGAGTTCGCGTCCGAGGGGAGAACCGATGGCAAGCACCCATTCCCCGAGTCGGAGTCCGTCGGAATCGGCGAACGGAAGACAGGGAAGTCCCTCCGCCTCTATCTTTATGAGAGCGACGTCGGTCGCCGCATCAGCGCCTATCAGCTTTGCCGGGAAGGTTTTGTTGTTGTTGAGCATCACCTGGATGTCACTCGCATCCGCTACCACGTGATTGTTGGTAACTATGTAGCCGTCCTGGCGTATGATGACGCCGGAACCGCTGCCGCGGAATTCCTTTTCGCGCGTCTGCGGCTGTCCGCTCCCATCTCCGAAGAACGGAAAGAAATCGGCGAAAGGATTGAAATACTGCACTTTCTGCGTGCCGGACACCTGCACGTACACGACAGCGTCCACGGCTGTCTCGGCCGCAAATGTGAAATCAGGATAATCCGTCTCTGACAGATTGACAGTCCTGTACGCAGTCCCGTCCGCATAGGTAACTGTCCGTCCGGTCGTGTCCGACTTGACCGTTCTTGCAACTCCGAATGCCGTCAGTCCGCTCAAAAGCACGGCGGCAAGCACTGTAATGATATTCTTTTTCATAGTGTCTGTGTTTTTAGTTCTTTTTTTTCAAAAATGATGAAAAGTGTTGATAACTTCATCAAAATATGTGCCGCGCAATTTACAAAGAATTCATATATTTGTATGTTGGATTTGGTACAAACAATCACATAAATTTATAGAAATGAGGTTCAACATCTCGAGCGCCGAGTTGCTCAAATGCCTGACAGACATATCCAAAGCGGTTCCCGCCAAGTCACCTATTCCCATTCTTGAAAATCTGCTGTTCGTATTGAAGGGGGAAAAACTCGAAATAACCGCTTCCGATTCGGAACTCACCCTGCGCACGCTGGTTGAGGTGGAGCAGTCCGGAGAAGATGGAGGAATGGCCGTCCCCGCGCGGCATATGACCGAACTGCTGAAGTCCCTCCCGGACCAGCCGATTGAAATCGCTACCGTAGGCGACTCATCGTTCGAGTGCCGGTGGAGCACAGGCAATTCCACTCTTCCCTATTTCCCGGCGGAGGACTTCCCAGAGATAAAAGGAGTCGGAGAGAACGCCGTCAGATTCACCATAGGCGCGCATACGCTTTCCAAAGGTATCGTGAGCACGGTATATGCCGCAGCGGACGATGAGATGAGGCCGCAGATGAACGGTATATTCTTCGATCTGGACACTGCTTCCTCCACTCTCGTGGCTTCCGATTCGCACAAACTTATCTGCTATTCGGCAGACGGTGTCAACATAGGTGAAAAGACTTCGTTCATCCTCCACAAGAAACCGGCGGCCGTACTGGCTCCGCTCCTTGAGAGAGAAGAGGGGGACGTGGAAGTGTCCTTCGATGAGAACAACGCGGTCTTCCATTTCAGCGAGACCCTGATGATATGCCGTCTGGTGGTCGGGAAGTTCCCCAGATACCGCGACGTCATCCCCCAGAACAACGCCAGCATATTAAGAATTGACAGGCAGATGCTTCTCTCCACGGTGAAGCGCGTCACCGTATGTGCCAACAAGGCGTCCAACGTGATAAAATTGACTCTAGGCCCGGGAACGCTGGAAATGTCGGCCCAGGACCTCGGATTCAACATCGCGGCTTATGAAAAGCTTCCCTGCGAATATGACGGAGAGGACCTGACGATAGGATTCAAATCACAGTTCCTCACCGAAATTCTGGCCAATATGAACTGCGAGACCGTAGTGATGAAGTTCTCCGATGCCCGTCGGGCCGCACTCATAATCCCTTCGGAAGAGGAGGAGGAAAGCGGGAAGCTCTGCGGGATACTGATGCCGCAAATGGTATAGCGATATGGAACTCGAACTCAAGCGGCCCCTGCTTTTCTTCGATATCGAGAGTACGGGTCTCAACATAGTCAGCGACTGCATAATAGAACTCAGTTTCGTAAAGGTGTTCCCCGGCGGCGAGCAGAGGATAAAGACCTGGAAAATCCGCCCGTGGGACTATCAGTCCAAATGTCAGAAGAAAATCGACCCCGGTGCAAGCAAAGTGAACGGTGTCAAGGACGAGGACCTCGTGGAGTGCCCTTTGTTCACGGAAGTGGTGGATGAAGTGGCCTCCTGGCTTAAAGACAGCGATCTGGCGGGGTTCAATTCGACCAAGTTCGACCTTCCGATGCTCTCGGAGGAGATAGAACGCGCCCGCAAATATGCAGGCAAAAAAGTGGACGTGGACCTTCACTCCGTCAAGATGGTGGACGTGCAGAACATCTATCATTTCTATGAGCCCCGCAACCTTCGTGCGGCTTACAGATTCTACTGCGGGGGAGAAGATTTCAAGAATGCCCACACCGCCGAAGCCGACACGCTGGCCACTTACGAAGTGCTGAAAGCCCAGTTGGACCGCTATGAGGGCGAGCTGAAGAATGACGTCGATATCCTGTCGGGAATCGGGGGGCGTTCGAAATACGTGGATTTCGCAGGCAGAATCATACTCAACGACAAAGGCGAAGAAGTAATCAACTTCGGGAAATACAAGGACCGGTCCGTAAAGGAAATCTTCAGGACCGACCCGTCTTATTTCAGTTGGATACAGAACGCCGATTTCGCCCTCGACACCAAGAGACAGTTCGAACTGCTGCAGAAGCGGCTGGAGGAAGAGCAGAAGGAAGCCGCATCGAGAGCTCCTTCGCAGGCTGAACTGGCAAGCCTCAAAGACAAATTCAACGGCAGACTTTTCTAAGAGCGATGAATATAATCGTCCGCTCGCTCCGGGGAGATTTTTTTGTACGCCCCGACACCTCGTGGGAGAGAAAATCAGGCGATTTCTACCCTCCGGACTTCGTCAGTGCTCTTGATTTTACACCGGTCATATTCGCCTGCATCTGCAAACCGGGACGCAGCATACCGGAAAATTTCGCCTGCCGCTACTTCGACAGGGTCGGGTTCGGAGCGCTCTTCTATCCTTCCGACATGTTGGACGGAAGCGCGGTTTCCATAGCCAGGGCGTCCTGTCTGGACCACAGTTCATATCTGCCGCACCCTATGGCATCTGTCCCTGCGGGCGGCGACCTTTCCCGACGCGGATATTCGATGAGGGTAAACGGCAGGGAAGTTTTCAATGGCGAAGGAGTGTCCCGAACGGACATAGGGAAAGCGATTAGCGAATCCTCCGGCATAATTTATCTCCGCTACGGTGACGTCATAGCCATCGAACTGGCCGACCCTATCCGCATAGTTTCCCGGGAGAACAGACTCGAGAATGAAATCTCGCTCACATTCGACGGCGCCCCAGACTGCTCTTTCAGAGTTTTGTTCTGAAAGTTGACGGAGAGCCTGAGTCAAAATCAAAATTTTTGACTATATTTGCACACCTTGAATCGAAGGCCACTTTAGCTCAGTCGGTAGAGCAGCGCATTCGTAACGCGCAGGTCGGCAGTCCGAGTCTGCCAAGTGGCTCAACTTAACCGAAAACTTTAAAAACTATGAAGACGCTACTGGCGGCTTTCTTGCCGCCGCATTTGTTCCGTGCCTTTGTCTGCACGTCGGTTGCCATCACGGCGGCCTGTTCCTGCTCAAGCAGTTACCACATCAGTAAAATCAAGGAAAACGCTCTGTCCGGAGAACTCGCCTTGGGTGAGGAGCCGTTGCCTGCACCCGACACGCTCCGCAAAGCCGTAGTCGCGGAAAGCGGAGACCCGTCCGTAATGGAGACATTCATCGATGACGACGGCTCGCAGACGCTCGCAGACAGGCTCGATGCGGCCGTGGTCACGGCAAGGTTCAGACACGTGTCCGAGCACAACGGGAAGGTATCACTCGCTTTCAGCATCACCGTGCCGGAAGACATTCAGGATGACAGGTGGCAATTGCGCTATCAGCCCGTCCTGTATGTGGGTGATGATTCCACGAGACTGGAAAGAATATTCATTACCGGGGCGAAATACCGCAGACAGCAGCTGAAAGGCTACCAGCAGTACGAGCGGTATCTTGGCAGAATAGTGACTGACACGACGCAGTTCGTCAGCCGGGAGCAGCTGGAAGTGTTCCTGAAGCGCAATCTTCCTTCCGTTTACAGATACAGGCAGGATTCCTCCTTCGTCTCGGACGAGGAGTTCGAAATGGCGTTTCCCGTCACCGAGCACGAAGCCGTGGAGCATTTTACGAGAACGGCGATGATCCGGCGCAACGAGCGTCTGCTCGCAGGCAGGGAGAAGATGTTCAGAAAATACGTAAAATCACCGATCATATCGTCCGGCCTGCGGCTCGATACCGTGATGGCGACGGGAGGCGGATATGTCTATGAATACGTGCAGGACGTGGACATACGCAAGCGCGAGACTCTGCGCAGGATAGACCTCGCCCTGGACTGTGAAGTATATGAAGAGGGCAGGCTGGTGTACAGTTTCCCCCGTCCGGAAGAACTGACTTTCTATATATCGTCCATCTCGTCATTCGCCGACCGGAGTACCAGATACGTCAAAGAAATTTCGTTAAGGCGCGTTGACGTCCGGAAGACCTACTCCATAGGATTCGAGCGCGGAAGTGCGGTTCTCGACACCGCCTTCGCGGACAATGCACGGGTGCTCGGCAACATCAGGGAGGAATTGGAAAGACTGGAGGCGGACGGGGAATTCGCACTCGACAGCGTGGGAATATGCGCTTCCGCATCGCCGGAGGGACTTTCGTCCCTCAACACGATGCTCTCAGGCGGCAGAAGCAATGCACTGTGCTCGTATTTCCGCAAAACTTCGGAAGTCGGGCAAGACCTGCCGTTCATCGCAAGGAGCAAAGGGGAAGACTGGGAGACTCTGTCGGAGGTCGTAGCAGGAGATGCGCGTCTGGACATCTTCGACAAGGAAGAGTTTTTCTCCCTGTGCGACATAAAGGACGAGGACGTCAGGGAAAGCAGGATGCAACGCGAAAAATGGTACGGTTATGTAAAAGACAGCCTTTACCCGGGATTGCGTCGCGTATATATGGAATTCTTTCTCCACAGACGCGATATGGTAAGGGACACAGTATTCACCACCCGTCCCGACACCACTTATCAAAACGGCGTACTGGCCCTCAGGGACAGGGAGTACGAGAAAGCATACACCATATTGCGGGAATACAATGACTTCAACACGGCCGTGGCCTGTATAGGCACGGACAGGAACCTGTCTGCACTGGCTATTCTTGACAATTGCGAAGGGTCCGCCGAAGCAAATTACCTCGCAGCCATAGCTCTCGCCAGGATAGGGCGTGAAGAAGAAGCCGTGGAAAGGTTCGACAAAGCTTGCGCACAGAACGCGTCACTGATTCACCGAGGAAATCTGGACCCGGAAATCTCGGAGCTGAAAAGGAAATACGGACGCCGGCTATACTAAGCCCTTCCCGTGACAGTTCTTGTATTTCTTGCCGCTTCCGCAAGGGCAGGGGTCGTTGCGGCCCACTCTCTTGTCGGCGTGTATCGGAGTATTGGCCTTCTGCTCTCCATTGGTGGAGAGGTCGGTACGGCCCGTACGCATCTGGCTCATATCCGTTTTCTTCGGCTGGGCGGCGCGCGCCGGCGCTTCGTCGCGAAGCGGGATGAAGGTCCTGAGCAGGAATGAAAGAACGTCCTTATAGAGGGACTGCAACATCTCGGAGAAGATGTTGTAACTCTCTATCTTGTACACAACAAGGGGATCTTTCTGCTCATAAGCGGCATTCTGTACGCTCTGCTTGAGCTCATCCATCGCGCGAAGGTGCTCCTTCCAATGTTCGTCTATCTGATAAAGGGTTATCACCTTGGATACGGTCTTGGAGATTTCGCGTCCTTCGGACTCGTAGGCTTTCTGGAGATTGACCGACAGAGTCATCTGCTTGCGCCCGTCGGAAACAGGAACCGCTATGTTCTGATACATACTCCCCTGTTTCTCATAAACCTGTCTGATTACAGGATACAGTTTGGTGGAGAGAGATTCCATACGACGCTTGTACACGTCCTGCATATGGGCGCACAGGCTGTCGGCAATCTGGGCCGGCTTACTCCTTGAGTAGAAGTCCTCGTCGAATCCGAGGTCGATGGACAACTGCGCCATCACCGACTCTTCAAAATCCTGATAGGACATCCCTTCGGAGTTCTCCACTATGATGTTCGACATATCGAGCATCATATTCATTATATCGACCTCTATCTTGTCTCCCGATATGGCATCACGACGGAGAGCGTATACTGAAGTCCGCTGGTCGTTCATCACGTCGTCGTACTCGAGAAGTCTCTTCCTTATGCCGAAATTGTTCTCTTCGACTTTCCTCTGAGCCTTTTCTATGGTATTGGAAAGCATCGAGCTCTCAAGCGCCTCGTCATCTTCCATACCGAGTCTGTCCACCACTCCCGCTATTCGCTCGGAGCCGAAAAGGCGCATCAACTTGTCTTCAAGGGATACGTAGAAGAGCGAGCTGCCGGGATCTCCCTGACGCCCTGAACGTCCCCTCAACTGGCGGTCAACGCGTCTGGAATCGTGTCTTTCAGTACCTATGATTACAAGACCTCCGGCAGCCTTCACTTCAGGGGAAAGCTTGATGTCAGTGCCTCGTCCCGCCATATTCGTAGCAATGGTTATGTTGCTGGACTGTCCTGCCTGAGCAACAATCTCAGCCTCACGGGCGTGGTTCTTGGCGTTCAGCACCTCCGTCTTGACACCGCGGAGCTTGAACATCCTCTCAAGCAACTCCGAAGTCTCCACGTCAGTCGTGCCTATCAGCACCGGTCTGCCCTGTTTGGACAGGTCTATCGCTTTCTGTATCACGGCATTGAACTTGGCGCGCTTGGTCTTGTATATCAAATCGTTCTGATCTTCCCTTATGACAGGCCTGTTGGTCGGTATGACGACCACGTCAAGCTTGTATATGCTCCAGAATTCGCCGGCCTCCGTTTCCGCCGTACCAGTCATTCCAGCAAGTTTGTGATACATACGGAAGTAGTTCTGGAGAGTGATGGTGGCGAAAGTCTGGGTGGCGGCCTCCACCTTCACGTTTTCCTTGGCTTCCACTGCCTGGTGCAGACCGTCGCTCCAGCGGCGTCCCTCCATTATACGGCCCGTACTTTCATCGACAATCTTGACCTTGTTGTCCATTATGACGTAATCCACGTCCTTCTGGAACATCGCATAGGCCTTGAGAAGCTGGATGACTGTGTGTATGCGCTCACTCTTTATGGAGAAATCCTCCATCACGGCATCCTTCTTCTCCTGCTTCTCTGCAAGCGACAGCCCGCTCTTCTCTATCTCGGCTATGGCGGAGCCCACATCCGGAATAATGAAAAAGTTGTCGTTGTCTATGCTGCGTGCAAGGACATCGTGCCCCTTGTCAGTCATATCCACGGAATGCTGCTTCTCGTTGATGACGAAATAGAGAGGGTCGGTGACGACCGGCATCTCCTTTTCGTTGTCCTGCATATAGAAGTTCTCGCTCTTCTGGAGTATGACCTTTATACCCTGCTCGCTCAAGTATTTGATGAGAGGTGGATATTTTGGAAGTCCCTTATGGGCCCGCAGAAGCAGTTTTCCGCCCTCGGCCTCATCGCCTGCAGCAATCAGTTTCTTCGCTTCGTTCAGCGTCTGCGTGACAAGAGTGCGCTGGGCGTCATAGAGTTTCTCGACGAAAGGCCTGAACTCCATATACTGCGCATCGTTTTCCGCTTTCGGCACAGGGCCTGATATGATGAGAGGGGTACGCGCATCGTCAATGAGAACTGAATCGACCTCGTCCACTATGGCGAAATGATGCTTGCGCTGCACGAGATCCGTCAGGTTGACGGACATATTGTCGCGAAGGTAGTCAAATCCGAATTCGTTGTTGGTACCGAAGGTGATGTCACAGCCGTATGCCTTACGCCGCTCCTCGCTGTTGGGTTCGTGCTTGTCTATGCAATCCACGGAGAGACCGTGGAACATATAAAGGGGCCCCATCCACTCCGAGTCCCGTTTCGCCAGATAATCGTTGACGGTGACCATATGCACTCCCTTGCCTGCCAATGCGTTGAGAAATACGGGGAGCGTCGCGACCAGAGTCTTGCCTTCTCCGGTGGCCATTTCGGCTATCTTGCCCTGATGAAGGATGATACCTCCGATGAGCTGCACGTCATAGTGCACCATATCCCAGGTTATCTCATTGCCTCCGGCCATCCAATGGGTGCGGTATATGGCCTTGTCCCCTTCGACAGTCACGAAATCGTGGTTCACGCTGAGGTCACGGTCAAACTGGCTGGCAGTCACGACCACTTCGGCATTGCCGGCAAAACGGCGGGCCGTTGACTTCATTATGGCGAACGCCTCGGGAAGAACCTCGTTGAGGCAGGCCTCTATGGCTTCGTCCTCCTTCTTTATTACGGACTCGCTCTCTTTCGCAAGCCTTTCCTTCTCTCCCACGGCGATATCCTGCTCCAACTCGAGTCTGATGGCTTCGAGACGTTCCTCAAAAGGTCTCTCACAATCAGCGAGTTGCTGTCGTATAGAAGCCGAACGTGCACGCAGTTCATCGTTGGAAAGTTTGTCAATAACATCAAAAGAAGCCAGAACCTTTGTCAGGATCGGCTTCACTTGTTTCATATCTCTGTCGGATTTGCTTCCGAACAGGGCCTTCAAAACTCCGGATACGGACATCTTCTCAATATGTTAGAGAGCGGTAGACGGGGTTCGAACCCGCGACCTTCGGCTTGGGAAGCCGACGCTCTACCAACTGAGCTACTACCGCATATAATGCAAAGATACTTATTTTATATGAAATCCCAATGCCTGCAAGGCACAACTTTCAAAAAAAAGGCATCGTTCTACTTCGGAGCCGCCACTGACATCTGCATCATACCGGTCCCGGAGGAGCGTTTGCCACCTGTATAACTGATTACGTTGACCGGCTGTGCATCCGCCAGCCGGCACTCTCCATAGAGAAAGTAAGCCGTGCCCGAGGAAATGTCCGGCGAAGAGAAGAGTATCTTGTGGGAGGGTGAACTGTACGGAACGTCGAACGATACGGGGAGATTGCCTGATGCATCTTCCACGCACATCACCGTGCCCCGGTTGGCCGCAGCGCCCAAACTGGTAATATAATATTGGACGCACGCGTCCGGCGCGACCGGATTGTCACCGATTCCCAGAACCGTCCCACCTGAAATGGTGAAATCGGATGACGCATTGAAGGAGTAAGCCTTTCCCGACGCCACCACATTGCCGCCGGACACGGTGATTCCGGCTTTGGACTGAATCCCGTCGCCTTTTCTGGAAAATGAGAAGAACTTTCCGCCCTCAAGGCTGAAGCCGTTGATGCAGGCAGCGGCGTCATAGGAGTGGGCATACGTTTCGCCACCCGTCTGGACATAGGCGCCACCGGCTTTCAGACAGTTCACTCCGTCATTCTCCCCCGTGGCGGCAAGTTTCAACGAACCGTCCGTCACGCTCACGTCTCCCGCGACATCCAATGCCGACGGGCATTCCTTAAGATTCAGATATTTGAAATATTCCCCGGAAACCGTGAAAAGCGCCGTTCCCCCTTCCTGGGCATAGCCGCCCCCAAGATTAACTGCAGAACCGCCGGAGCCAGAGGCTTTTGCGACCAACGAACCGCCGTACACTGAAAGACTCCCCGCAGCTTCCAACGCGGAAGCCCCGTATGTCTTCAATTCTTCTTCGATGAAGACACCTTCTCCCGTGGAATAAAGTCTGACGTCGGCGGCACCTATGACCACGTCACCCCCGCAAAGCAAGGCGTGTCCCGCCGTAGCGGAGCATTTCGAATAAAGAAGTCCTCCGGCCACGTCAATAGCCGGAAGAGAGCCATCCGCCTGTCCTCCATTTCCCCCGCCGGCATATATCCCGCAGTAAGCGGCATCGGACACGACAACCGTTGTCCCCGCACGGAAATACAAGCTTCCGTCCGAAGATATCCCGTTCCGGTGACGGCCCGACACCTCAAGTCTTCCCTTTCCGCTGAAAACCGCCGGGCCAGAGCAGAACAGACATCCGCTTGCCTCCGCGATGTCGGACGATAAATGCGGGGGATAGTTTTCACCGTCGGAAAGAATATTGTCTTTCCCCTCGGGCATATGGATGAACACCCGCCCTCCGCACTGGAGATTCAGAGCAGGTCCGTTTTGGGATTGCAGATTCACCCCGTTCAAGGTAAGTTTCAAATTGCTTGACGAATAGATTTTGAGCGAGCCCGAAGAAGAACTGCCGCTCAGGACCACATCCGCGCATTTTCCTTCTTTCGCGTTGAAATCGAGCACGACATCAGCCCCTTCCTTATCTATGGACACCTTCTCATAGGAGGTGGTGACCTCCGCACCGTTCCCGTTGAAAGCGACTTCCACGACATTGCTGAAATCCGATTTCTCCCAAAAGATTCTCGCATCCATTCCGGGAACGTCGCTGTCAGTTGCCTTGCCGCCGTCAAACGAGGCAGGGATGGATGTATCCACGGCGCAGTCAAGATATCCGCCGTCGTTGACAAACATACGGTTGTCCTTACTGCGGCAGGAGAACAACATCGACGCGACAAGCAGGATTATGGTGGATTTCTTCATATCAAGTGTGAAATTATGTGCAAATATACACTTTATTGACGAACTGATTGTTTCAATGCTCCAAAATATGTTGCATCTTTGCAAATGTAATAATTTATATGATATGAAACAGAAAAGATTCTTTCTCTCCGAAGACGAGATACCGCGCAGATGGTACAACATCCAGGCCGATATGCCCAACAAGCCCCTGCCTATGCTCGACCCCGTAACACGCGAGCCCGTAACGGTGGAAAGTCTCTCGAAGATTTTCGCTCTGGAATGTTGCAGGCAGGAACTCAATCTCACAGACAGATGGATAGACATCCCCGACGAAGTGCGTGAGATGTACAAATATTACCGCTCGACCCCTCTTGTCAGGGCATACGGTCTCGAGAAGGCTCTTGACACTCCGGCGCACATATACTTCAAGAACGAGAGCGTGAGCCCCGTAGGGTCCCACAAACTCAATTCTGCGCTGGCGCAGGCATGGTACTGCAAGCAGGAAGGCGTAACCAACGTGACCACGGAGACCGGAGCGGGCCAGTGGGGAACGGCGCTCGCCTATTCGGCGCGGCTTTTCGGGATGGATTCCGCCGTATATCAAGTGAAAGTAAGCTACGAGCAGAAGCCCTACCGGAGAAATATGATGCAGGTATTCGGAGCGCAGGTCACCCCTTCACCGTCAATGTCCACGAGGGCCGGGAAAAACATCCTCACAGTGAACCCCAACCATCAGGGCTCGCTCGGAACGGCAATCTCGGAAGCCATAGAACTGGCACTGAACACTCCGGAGAAATGCAAATACACCCTCGGCTCCACGATGAGCCACGTGTCACTTCACCAGACTGTCATAGGGCTCGAAGCGGAAAAGCAGATGGAGGCGGCCGGAGAATACCCCGACACCATCATCGCCTGCTTCGGAGGCGGCTCCAACTTCAGCGGGATTGCATTCCCGTTTATGAGGCACACCATACTTGAAGGGAAAAAGACGGAATATCTGGCGGTGGAACCGTCATCCTGCCCGAAACTCACCCGCGGCGAATTCAGATACGACTTCGGTGACGAGGCCGGATACACCCCGCTGATTCCGATGTACACGCTCGGACACAAATTCATCCCCGCCAACATACACGCGGGAGGTCTGCGTTACCACGGGGCCGGAGGCGTGGTGTCACAGCTTCTCAAGGACGGCTACATAAAGGGAGTGGACATAGACCAGCTGGATTCGTTCAAGGCGGGAGTGGAATTCGCGAAGGCGGAAGGCATCATACCGGCCCCCGAATCCTGCCACGCCATAGCCGCCACCGTCAAGGAGGCGCTTAAATGCAGGGAAAGCGGGGAAAGCAAAGTGATTCTTTTCAATCTCACCGGACACGGACTTATGGATATGTCTTCGTATGACCAGTATCTGAGCGGAAATCTCATAAACATCCCGGCAGGTGACAAAGAAATCAAAAAATATTTGGAGATTGAATAAAAAAGATTACATTTGCGATGAAGTTTTTCATAGTTTAAGTTTAGGTTAAGTAGCGGGTCCGGCGCAGTGATGTGCTGGCCCGTGTTTTTTATGCGCCCCCAGAGCCCTCCAGAGCGATTCAAAAAAAACATACACGTCAGTTTTTCCGTTTCCGCAAGCATTTTCACGACAACGGATTTACTTTTGCGTCGCTATGAAAAAACATTTTGAAATCTTTGCGACGCTTGTGACCGCAGCCCTGTTGGCGTGCGGATGCGACGCTTTCCTGTCCCGCAATGACGGGACGGATGAATGGGGGGAGGCTGTCTCTTCCGCATTTTCTGTACGTGAAGCCGGAGAGCATATCGGAGAAAAAGACGTATGGGTCACCGGATATGTCGTCGGCGGAGATCTCACCAGTTCGAAAGTCAAATTCGAGCCCCCTTTCTCTTCGAGAACCTGCCTTGCCATTGCAGCGGACCCTCTATGCACGGAGAGAGACTCGTGCATCTCGGTCCAACTTCCCTCCGGGGCATTGAGGGACTCTCTCAATCTAGTGGACAATCCGGCGGTTCTCGGCAGAAGGGTATATCTGAAAGGAGACCTCGACCCGTCCTATTACGGACTGACAGGTCTGAAGTCTCCTTCAAGATATTATGCAGGTAACGACTAGTACCCGAAGATGTCTTCGAGACTGACGATTCTGACGGGGCCTACGGTGCGCAGATAGTCCGTATCAAGGTCTTTGATGTCACCGAGTATGGCAAAGGTGTAGTTGCGATCCCTGGCCCATTTTTCCTGAGCCGCCTTCACGTCATCCATAGTCATATTCTGGACGGACTCGAACACTGACCGCCATACCGGCTCGGTCAGTCCGAGGTCGCGGCAGCGGGCATACTGACGCAATACGGCGTAACCTTTGACGCGTTGCGTGCGAAGCCGCGTCAAAAGACCTTCCCTGGCCACCTCGAAAGCCTTTTCGGAAACGGGCATATCATTGATGATGTCATCGAACGCCTCCATCGCCACCTGCATCTTGTCGTTCTGCGTGGCTATGAAAGCATTATAGACATAGCAGCCGTCACGGTTGTCGGGCGAGCCCACCACAGCACTGGCTGAATAGGCAAGCCCGCGGGCCTCTCTCATCTCCTGGAACACGATTGCGTTCATCCCTCCTCCGAAGTACTCGTTGTACATTTCGATTTCAGGAGCATTGGCCGCATCGAAGGTCTCTCCTCTGTTGGAATACTGGAGATAATATATCTGCTTTGAATCGTACTGTGCCATCACCACGGTGTTTTCCGGAGTGGTCACCCGCTCGTCGAACTTCTTCTCAATAGGTTTGAGATTGGGCAGTACGGGATGTACGGCGGCAAGAGTCCGTTTGAGCGAGGTCTCCGAAGCCGGGCCGTAATACCTTATTTCGTGGGACTGTGAGAAGAGTTCCCTGATTTGGGAGAGAAGTCCGTCGGAGGTCAGTGCAAGCATCGCCTCGTTGTCAAGGGTGGATGCCTTGACCGCACCTGCTCCGAGAGATACATAGGATGCGAGTTTCGAAAAGCAGCTTGACTGGCTGGTCTTGGCATCCGACCTTGCCTTGAGTTCGTCAGCCTTGACGTTGGCAAGCACGTCCTCGTCGGCCTTGGCATTGTATATCAAGTTTTCGAACAGGGCGAGAGCCTCTTCCATATTGTCAGAAAGGCCGGAGAGGGAGAATACGGTGGAATGTCTGTCGCATGCCACGTTGTATGAGCAGGCGAGGGAATACATCTTCTTGGCGATATCCTCCGCACTCATTTCTTCAGTGCCGAGGTATGAGAAATAGTCCACCGCATGTGCAAGAGCCGGCTCTTCCTGATAACCCCTGTTGAAAACGAACTCAAGACTGAATATGTCGTTGGTCTCGTTCTTCTTGTAGAGAGCGTTGACTCCGTCGGCATAGACGAATTCGTCCATCGCTTCAGAGAAATCGAGGAATTCCGGCGATATGGGCTTGACGGGTGCGGATATGATTTCAGTCAGAAAATCACTCTGACTGTCACGGTTGGTGGCGATGGGGGTAATCTGCGGAGCGGCAATCTTCTGCTGGGAAAGGTCTTCGCCCTGACGCTTGTACACCACGACATAGTTGTTGTCCGCAAGATATTCTCCGGCCCAAGCCACGATGTCTTCCTTACTTATCTTCGCAAGCCGGTCGATGTCGCAGGCGGCGTCCTTCCAGTCAATCCCGTTGATGAAGGCACTGACGAATTTCCCGGCACGGACGGAATTCCTTTCGAGCCCATGCATCATTTCCAGCCTCATGTTGTTGACAATGGCGTTGATGAGCGATTCGTCGAACTGTCCGGCGCGCAGTTTGGCCACCTCGGCGAGGAGTAGGTCTTTCGCCTCCTCAAGGGTCTGTCCCTGCTTAGGCACGACAAGAGCGAGGAATTCCCCGTGGTCGGCCATAAGCTCGGCGGCGGCAGCGCAATTGAGCACGGCCTGCTTTTGTATGAGGTCCAGATCGAGCAATCCCGCCTGTCCGTTCATCAGCACCCTACCAGCCACTTCGGCTATGTCGGAGCTCCCGACATCCGCGGCGCGCGGAATCCTCCATCCCAATGCCACGCTCTCATATTCGAGTCCATAGACCTCCTTCACCACCGGTGTCGTTATGGGCTCCTCGGGACGCACGTCGATAAGCGGAACAGAAGGGTTGGGCTCCCAGTCCCCGAAATATTTCTCTATGATTTCCATAAAATTGTCAGGGTCGAAATCTCCGGAAACGCAGATGGCCACGTTGTTGGGGACATAGAACTGGTCGTGGAAATTCTTCACGTCGGTTATGGACGGATTCTTGAGGTGCTCCTGAGTGCCCAACACGGTACGCTGCCCATAGGGGTGGTTGGGGAAGAGGCCTTCGTCGAGAGCTTCGAAAAGCTTGCGCGAATCCCTTGTGAGCGACATATTCTTCTCCTCATATATCGTCTCCAACTCAGTATGGAAGCCCCTCAGAACTATGTTGCGGAAACGGTCCGACTGTATCTTCGCCCAATTTTCTATCTGGTTGGAAGGAATGTCCTCTGTATAGACGGTCTCGTCCATCGAAGTCCAGGCGTTGGTACCGGAGGCTCCTATGGCGCTCATCAGTTTGTCATATTCGTTCGGAATGGCTATGAGTGAAGCCTGATAACTGATGGAGTCAATGCGATGGTATATGTCCTTGCGCGCGGCCTCATCGCCCGTCTTGCGGTACAGGTTGAACAAACTCTCTATCTCATCGAGCATAGGTTTCTCGGCTTCATAGTCGGAAGTGCCGAAATGTGTGGTACCCTTGAACATCAGATGCTCGAAGTAGTGGGCGAGGCCCGTCGATTCGTCCGGGCCGTTCTTGCCTCCGGCCCTCACCGCTATGTAGGTCTGAAGACGCGGTTCGTCCTTGTTTACGGTCATATACACCTTGAGCCCGTTGTCAAGAGTGCATATCCTGGTTTTCATCGGGTCACCCTTCACCGTCTCGTATCCGGAGCAGGAAGAAATCGCGAAGAGCGCAAGCGCCGTCAAGGCGCAAAAAACAATTTTTTTCATATTTTCTGAAGTTTTGCGTATTTCAACATTATTATCTTGATTCCGACGTCATCGAAATTGATTCTTGCCTTCAGATCCGGGAAACGCCCGCTCATCTCTTCAATGAGGCCGCATCCGAACGTCTTGTGCATCACCCTCATACCAGTTTCCAACTCCTGCATGGGCGTAGGGGTGAAAGATGGGTCGGGAACCGTCGCCGCAGCAGGCTTGCGCAAGCCCGAAGACGCATTGTCCCGACGGATTTCTCTCCCCGACGGCCTCCCGCCGAAAGAGGAACGTGGAGAATCTACGCCGGAACGCCTGACGTCGCTGCCGGACCATCCTCCGCGTCCGCCGGAGAAGGAGGAACCTCCCTGCCGGGAATATCTTGCGAAAGGGTCCGGTGCAGCGGAAGAATCGAAATCCTCGTCACTGAGCGGATTGTCCACATAGCGGCTGTCTATCTCGCGAAGAAAACGACTCGGCCTGTTGTATTCGTGCCTGCCGTTGCGAAGCCTGTTTTCCACGAAAGACACGTCAACGGTCTCCCGGGCCCTGGTAAGCGCCACGTAGAAAAGGCGGCGCTCCTCTTCTACTGACATCGGATCCGACATCTCTCCAGACGAAGGGAAAAGATTCTCCTCCATTCCGGCTATGTACACGTGGGTGAATTCGAGGCCCTTTGCCGAATGGACCGTCATCAGGGCCACCTTGTTGTCGGCATTCTCATCCTCGCCGGCATCGATGTTGCTCAGCAGCGACACATTTTCCAGATAATCCGCCAGAGTGACGAGAACGGGGGAACCGTCATCCGTTTCCGCACCTTCCTCCATCTCCGACAGAATCTCCTCCTGCCGCTCTTCGACAAACTGCTTCACGCTGTTGAGAAGTTCGTCCAGATTGCCCGTGCGAGCCTGCCCTTCTATAGAAGTGTCAGCTTTGTAGAAGGCGTAGAGTCCTCCCTTGTCCGCTATTTTGAGAGCCATCTCATAAGCATCGGTGACGTCCCTTGCGGAGGCGAGCGAACTTATCGCATCGCAGAAAGCCCGCATCCTTGAGACGGCAGGGGCTTTCAGGCCGAATGCAGAAAGCGTTTCCAGATACACCGCCTTGAAAAGAGACACCCCCGCATCGGAAGCGGCCACAGCCAGAGTCGAGAGCGAAGTGTCTCCTATACCCCTCGCAGGCTTGTTTATCACGCGCTTGAACGATTCGTCGTCATTGGGATTGGTCACCAACTTGAAATACGCCATCATATCCTTCACTTCAGCGCGTTCGAAAAACGAATTGCCGGAATAGACGTGATAAGGTATATTCCTCCTGCGGAGGGAATCTTCCAACTGGCGGGACTGACCGTTGGTGCGATAGAGTATGGCGAAATCCTCGTACCTCGCCGCGCCGCTCCGTATGGTGTCCAGTATGGAAGCAGCTATGCCCGAAGCCTCGTCCACTTCCGAGTAGCAGCGGTTGTATTTTATCTTCGCGCCCACATTCCCATTCGAATAGCATTCCTTGGGTATGCGGTTCTCATTCCTGGCTATCAGTGAATTGGCCGCGGAAACGATGGTCTGTGTGGAACGGTAGTTCTGTTCGAGACGGAAGAGACGGCAATCGGGATAATCTTTCTTGAAATTGAGAATGTTCTCGATTTTGGCTCCGCGAAAAGCGTAGATGGACTGCGAATCATCCCCCACCACGCAGATGTTGCGGTGCCTCGCCGACAGTTTCTTGAGAATGAGGTACTGGGCGTAGTTGGTGTCCTGGTACTCGTCTACCAGAATGTAGTCGAATCGAGACGCCACCTCGTCCAGGGCGTCAGGGTGATCGCGAAACAATATGTTGGTATTGAGCAATATGTCATCGAAATCCATCACCCCGCTCTCCCTGCACTTCTTCTGATAAAGCGAATAGAGGTCGCACAGGCGGGCCTTCCCGGACTGGACGTCGGTAAGGACTATCTTCTGGCTGTTGCGGTACGAACTGTCCGTGACCAGATTGTTCTTGGCTTTGGATATGCGGCCCAGCACATCCTTCGGCTTGTATTTGTCATCAAGCCCGAGTTCCTTGATGCAGGCCTTTATGGACGCAATCGATTCGGAAGTGTCGCGGATAGTGAAATCCGCCGGATATCCTATCCTGCCGGCATAGTCCCTGAGAAAGCGTATGAATATCGAATGGAAGGTCCCCATAGCCAGATGACGGCTATTCTTCCAGCCCACCATCGCAGCAATGCGCTCCTTCATCTCCCCCGCCGCCTTTTTCGTAAAAGTCAGTGCAAGCACCCGCTCCGCCGGACATCCGTGGTCAAGTATGTTGGCCACCCTGCAGGTGAGCACCCTTGTTTTTCCTGAACCGGCTCCGGCCACGATGAGCACCGGACCGCCAATGCATTCGACGGCGTTCTTCTGCGCCTCGTTCAACCCTTCGTAGATTCTGCTTCGACTCGTATCCATAATCGGGACGAAATTACGAAAATCATTCGAAACGGAGTAATAAATCAAGGAATTTTCACAAATAATGAGTAACTTCGCAAGTTATTCGGGCTTTTACTAAAATTAAACACAACAATAATGTCAAACAACATCGATTTGAAAAGAGGTCTTGACATCCCGGTGGCCGGGCTGGCGGACCCCGTTGTCGCAAAGAGAGTTGTATCCGACCGCATTGCCGTGCAGCCTTGCAATTTCAAGGGCCTCCTGCCGAGGCTCCTGGTAAGGGAAGGTGACAGTGTGGCGGCCGGTTCTCCCGTACTTGCCGACAAGAAGAATCCCGACATCATCGTCACGTCACCGGTAAGCGGCACCGTCGTGGAGATAATCAGGGGTGACAAAAGAAAGTTGCTTGCAGTCGTCATAGAACCTGATGAAAAGCAGAAGCATATGGATTTCGACACATCCGCCGGATTCTCCGATGCGGATACTGTCAAAAAGACTCTTCTCGCCAGCGGTCTTTGGACCGCCATCGTACAAAGGCCTTACGGGATTATCGCAGACCCTGCGACGAAGCCGAAGGCCATTTTCGTATCCACTTTCTCCACCGCGCCACTGGCGCCTGACACCTCATTCACCCTCGGAGGGGAAAAGGACGCGATGCAGATGGGGCTCAATGCACTATCCACCCTCACTGACGGGAAAGTGCACGTATGTGTCAATGACGGAGACTCCCCTTTCGCCGGTTTCAGCGGAGTGGAGACGCACGTGGTCAGGGGCAAGCACCCCGCCGGGAACGTCGGCGTACAGATAAGCCACATCGACCCCATAACCAAGGGCGACACTGTATGGACCATCAACCCGACACTTGTCTGCGCGATAGGCAGGCTCTTCAAGACCGGAAAACTCAACTTATGGAGAAAAATCGCGGTCTGCGGGCCGGCGGCCATCGAACCTTCATATATCGAAGCGCTTCCCGGCACTCCGATGAAGTCACTCAAAGGCTTTTACGGAGCCGACACAAAGGACGTCCGCATCATAAGCGGCGACATTCTTAGCGGCGCCACAACGGGGGAAGACGGTTTTACAGGCTTCTTTGACACCCAGGTCACCATCATACGTGAAGGCCACGACGAGGAGCTCTTCGGATGGCTCAGACCTTTCCGTTTCAATCAGTACAGTGCAGACCGCACCTATTTCAACTGGTGTCTCGGATGGCTTATGCCCGGGCGCAGATACAATATGGACACCAACCTTCACGGAGGTCCGCGCGCATTCGTTATGAATGACTCCCATTACGCCAGAGTCCTCCCGATGGACATTTACCCCCTCTACCTATTCAAGGCCTGTCTTGCCGGGGACATAGAAAAGATGGAGCGCTTCGGTATATACGAAGTCCTGCCCGAAGACCTGGCCCTGTGCGAGTACATAGACCCTTCAAAGAACAATATACAGAGCATTATCAATGACGGCATTGAACTGATGCTGAAAGAAATGGCTTAGAAGTATGAACAAGATTTTCGAAAAAGGCGGCAAACTCTACTGGCTGCATTCGACTGCCGACGCTTTCCAGACATTTCTGGCGGTACCGGGCACCGTGACCGGACGGGGAGCCCACGTCAGGGATGCCGTGGATCTGAAGCGCATAATGATAATCGCCGTGATATCGGTGGTCCCGGCTCTGCTGTTCGGCATCTGGAACACCGGATACCAGCATTCGCTCGCCATCGGTGCAACTCCTTTGTTCTGGGAGGACGTGTGGTACGGGCTTCTCAAAATCATTCCCCTCTACCTCGTATCATATGTAGTCGGGCTTGCAATAGAATTCGCATCATCGCAGATAAGGGGCGAAGAGGTCAACGAGGGCTACTTGATGACGGGTATGCTCATCCCGCTGATAGTACCGGCGGACGTTCCCCTCTGGATGCTGGCCATCGCCGTAGCATTTTCAGTGATATTTGTAAAGGAAGTGTTCGGAGGGACCGGAATGAATTTCCTCAACCCTGCGCTTTTCACAAGGGCGTTCCTGTTCTTCTCCTACCCCAACGACATGTCGGGCTCACAGTCCTGGATATCGCTCCGCAAGGATGAAGCCCTCATCGACGGTGCCACGGGAGCCACTCCACTGTCATTCACGACCGACGGCTTCGACGCTCTTCAGAGTGCAGGCGCACAGTATGGCACGGGCTTCTGGGACTTCTTTTTCGGAGCCATACCAGGTTCCGTGGGTGAGACCTGCGTCATCGCGATTCTGCTTGGCGCGTTCATCCTCATCTGGACAGGAGTGGCAAGTTGGAAGATAATGCTCTCATCCGTGGCCGGAGCCCTTCTTGTCGGCGGGCTCGCCAATCTTGCGGGAGCGTCCGACATCCCCTGCCACTACCATCTCGTAATGGGAGGCTTCGCATTCGGTACCGTATTCATGGCTACGGACCCCGTCACCTCGGCGCAGACCGAAGCAGGCAAATGGATATACGGATTCCTCATCGGAGCGATATGCGTGACAGTAAGGCTGTTCAATCCGGGATATGCCGAAGGCATGATGCTGGCCATACTTCTGGGCAACTGCTTCGCCCCCCTCATCGACCACTGCGTCATCAGCGTGCATCTGAACAGGAAGTCAAGGAAATCCAAACTCGCATAGCCATGAATACCAACAGCAATGTATATACGGTCATCTACACTACGGTAGTGTGTGTGCTTGTGGCGGCGGTTCTCGCATTCGTGTCGCAGTCGCTCAAGAGCAGGCAGGCAGACAACGAAAAGGCCGAGACCATCAGCCAGATTCTGACCGCCGCACAGTTCGGTGAAAAAGAACACTGGCAGGAAATCGGCAACGCAAAGACCATCGAATTCTTCAAGGAGAATATAAACGGGGAAAATACAAGAATATATTCCACCTCCGACCTCAAAGCTTTGAACTACAAGATAAAGGACGGCATCGTGAAGTCCGAAGAACTCCCCAGATACGTTTTCAACAACGGAATTGTGGTACTTCCCGTTTATGGTGCGGGTCTCTGGGGCCCTGTATGGGGCTATATCGCCATCGCCGATGATTACAAGACCGTGACCGGAGCATATTTCGACCACGCCAGCGAGACTCCCGGACTTGGTGGAAAAATCAAGGACGACCCCGCTTTCCGCGCGCAGTTCGCAGGGAAAAAGGTCATCTATGACGGGAACGGTCCCCTTTCAATCATAAAGGGCGGCGCTCCTGCAGGAATGGAGAATGCCGTTGACGCCATCACCGGCGCCACTATGACAAGCAAGGGTCTCCACGAAGCCATCGCGACCTGGCTGAATGCCTACAAGGACTATATCGAGGACGCCCGCGAAGTCGGCGAAGCGATTGTCACCATCGTAAACGGAATCGAGAAATCGGGAACTAACGCTCAGGAGGAATAAGCTATGGGTAAAATGAAAGAAACAATACTCAACCCCATTTTCAAGGGCAATCCTATAACTGTCCTCGTTCTGGGCATATGCTCTTCACTCGCGGTCACCGTGGAGCTCAAGGGCGCATTCGTAATGGCTCTGTCGGTGATAGCGGTTACGGGACTCTCCAGCCTCGTCTGCTCCCTGCTTAGGAAAACCATTCCCAACAGGGTAAGAATCATCGTGCAACTGGTGGTGGTTGCGCTTATGGTAATCCTCGTGGACCAGTTCCTCAAGGCATTCGAAGCCACATACGCTATCGACAAGCAACTGTCCGTCTATATCGGACTTATCATCACCAACTGCATAGTGATGGGACGAATCGAGGCATTTGCGCTCGGCAACAAGCCCCTTCCCTCGCTGTTTGACGGTGTCGCAAACGGGGCGGGTTACGGCATGATTCTCATCATCGTGGCCTTCTTCCGCGAACTTCTGGGAAGCGGAACCCTTTTCGGATTCCGGATTATCCCTCAGGCACTCTATGACGCCGGCTATGTCAACAATGGCCTGATGATACTGCCGCCGATGGCCCGCATCATTCTCGGATGCATCATCTGGGCACATCGCAGCATAGACAAGGACCTCCAGGAAAAATAACTGACAACACTTATCGATTATGGAATATCTTAGCTTGTTCGTAAAGTCAATCTTCGTTGACAATATGATTTTTGCATACTTCCTCGGTATGTGTTCATACCTGGCGGTATCAAAGAACGTGAAGACGGCCAACGGTCTGGGTATAGCGGTCATAGCCGTGCTCCTCATCACCCTTCCCGTCAACTACCTCCTCAACAAGTTCCTCCTCACTCCGGGAGAGAACTGCATCTTCGGGCCCGACGTCGACCTGAGTTTCTTGAGTTTCATCATCTTCATCGCCGTCATCGCGGCCATCACCCAGGTAGTGGAAATGGTGGTGGAGAAATTCCTTCCCTCCCTCTACTCGTCACTGGGAATATACCTCCCGCTCATCGCGGTCAACTGCGCCATACTCGGAGGTTCCCTGTTCATGCAGCAGAAGGAGTTCGCCAACCTCGGCGAATCCGCAGTCTATGCGCTGGGCTCCGGAGCAGGCTGGTATCTGGCCATCGTAGCTCTGGCGGCGATAAGGGAGAAACTCAGCTACGCCAACATTCCCGCCGGTCTGAAGGGCACGGGCATCACATTCATAACTGTAGGCCTGATGGGTGTCGCATTCATGGCATTCATGGGCCTCGCAATATAGGAGAACGCGGATATGAGCAACACAATAATATATTCGATGATACTGATGGTGGCGGTCATACTCGTACTGGTGGCCGTACTTCTCATCATCAAGTCTGCCATCACTCCGAAAGGCACTGTCAGAATCGACATCAATGACGGAAAGAAAACTCTGGACATCAATCCGGGAGGTTCGCTTATGGGCACTCTGGCTGACTGCGGCATCTTCCTTCCCTCCGCCTGCGGTGGCAAGGCCAACTGCGGCCAGTGCAAGGTGCGCGTGCTCGAAGGGGGCGGCGAGATACTTCCGACGGAAGTCGGATTCTTCAACAGAAGACAGATAAAGGACGGCTGGAGGCTGGGGTGTCAGGTCAAGGTCAAGGACAACCTCAAGATACAGGTTGCCGAATCCGCCCTGAGCGTCAAGAAACTCGAATGCGAGGTCATTTCAAACAGGAATGTGGCCACTTTCATCAAGGAATTTACCGTAAGACTCCCCGAAGGCGAAAACCTCGAATTCAAGTCAGGAGAATACATACAGATTGATATCCCCGCATACGAACTTGACTTCAAGGACATCGAAGTGGAGCCGGAGTACAGAGCCGACTGGGAGAAATTCGGTTTCTTCAATCTGCATTCGTCCAACCCCGAAGCCACGGTCAGGGCATATTCGATGGCTTCGTATCCGGGAGAAAAGGGCATCATCAAATTGAACGTCCGTATAGCCACTCCCCCGTTCGA
>JAKSKB010000050.1 GCA_024401975.1 Bacteroidales bacterium
CTCCGTGGCTCAATGTTCATTTCGCTCACTCCGACACGGCGCTGAGGCGCCTTATCAGTCAACCCCTTTTGTCTTACCCCCGCTGCTGACGCAGCCGCCCCGGTGGCACCTTATTATTTCACCGATACCTCGACACGGAACGGCACCGGGCATTGTACCTGCCCGATTTTTTCTTATATTGGAAAGAATTTCAACTGGATACCGTATGAAAAGGATTTGTGTCTTTCTGGCAACGGCTCTTCTGTTTGCCTCCGTTCCGGCCGCGCGTGGCGGCGAACTTGTCGACGATATGATTGAAAGGTCGCTTGATATGGCGGCCAGACAGGCGCTCATATTGGCTCATACCCTTGAAGGTATGGACGGAGCGCTGCCTCGCAATATTGAAGCCGGACAGTTCCAGACTACAGATTACGAGGGTTGGGTGTCGGGCTTTTTCCCGGGGCTTCTGTGGATGTTGTATGAGGACAGCGGCAATGAGGAGTTGAGACGTTACGCCGAGATGATGACCGCGCGAGTCGAACCGGCTAAAACATTGAGAAACACCCACGACCTGGGGTTCATGCTCTATTGCAGTTTCGGACAGGGCTACAGGATTACAGGCAATCCGGCATATCTTGCCGTCATAAAGGAAGGGACCGACAACCTGCTGACCCGTTTCAACCCGCGTGTCGGCCTTATCCAGTCCTGGGAGAGCGACAAACGCTGGAAATATCCCGTCATCATAGACAATATGATGAATCTGGAGATGCTCTGCTTCGTTACGGCTCAGACCGGTGACCGTTCCTATGCAGACATCGCAATGACACACGCCGACAATACGATGAAACATCATTTCCGTCCCGATTACAGCACGTGGCACGTAATATCTTATGACAAGAACGGCAAGCCGCGAGCGAAGAAAACGGCACAGGGATATTCCGATGACAGTGCCTGGGCACGCGGACAGGCCTGGGGACTGTACGGATACACTATGATGTATAGGGAAACGCACAATCCCGCCTATCTCGAGCAGGCCCGTCACATAGCGCGTTTCCTCCTAAGTCATCCGAGACTGCCGGAAGACAAGGTGCCGTACTGGGACTTCGACGCCCCGGACATCCCGAATGCTTATAGAGACGCTTCGGCCGCTTGCATTATGGCCTCCGCTCTGATAGAGTTGAGCCAGCTCGACCCTTCGGACGATGCGGTGGAGTGGCTTGATGTGGCGGAGAAGCAGCTCCGCACCCTTTCCGGTGAGACATACCTTGCCGAGGAGGGAGAACTCGACGGTTTCATCCTCAGACACAGCGTGGGCGCCCTTCCTTACGAAAGCGAGATAGACGTTCCTCTGACATATGCTGACTATTATTTCGTGGAGGCTCTCCTGCGTTTGAAAGCGCTCCGGGGGAAACGCGACGGTGCTGGTGACCGGGCGATATGGGTTGACCGACTGACAAAAACAGCGAAGCCCGTTCTGGAGAATCTCGCGGCAGGCACGTTGAAGAAGAATATGCCGTACGAGACCATTCCGGACGACAAGGGACGCAGGAAGGTCAGTTATCTCGAGGCGGTGGGACGGACAATATGTGGTATCGCTCCCTGGCTTGAGCTCGGACCCGACGGCAGTGCCGAAGGCCGTCTCCGCGAGCGTTACATCAATCTCGTGAGCAAGGGGCTGAAAAATGCGGTTGACCCTCAAAGCGGTGATTATCTTCTGTTTTCGTCACCGGACAATTCGCAGCCGCTGGTGGATGCGGCCTTTCTGGCGGAAGGGGTGCTGCGTGCGCCTGAGCAGATATGGGGCAATCTGGATGAAGTGACCAGAGCCGGGCTCGTACGCGAATGGAAGGCATCAAGGACCATACGTCCGTATGAAAGCAACTGGCTTCTGTTCGCTTCAATGGTGGAGGCGGCTCTTCTGGAATTCACCGGGGAGTGCGACAACGAACGTCTCACATACGGGGTAAAACGTTTTATGGAGGACTGGTACAAAGGAGACGGCATTTACGGTGACGGAGAGGAATTCCACCTGGATTATTACAACAGTTTCGTGATACACCCGATGCTTACCGAAGTACTGTCCGTAATGGAGAAGCACGGAAGGGGCATAAGTGACTGGAACGGAATTCAGAAGGAGAGGCACGGGCGCTATGCCGCTGAACTTGAGAGAATGATTTCCCCCGAAGGGACTTTCCCCGTCACGGGACGTTCCATCACATACAGGTGCGGAGCATTCCACGCCCTGTCGGACGCGGCCCTGCTGCATCTGCTCCCGGACAATCTCAATCCCGCGCAGGTGCGTAGCGCCCTTACCGCCGTGATTGAAAGACAGATGAGCATGCCATATACCTATGATGCCCGTGGATGGCTCAGGGTCGGCTATGCCGGCAGCCAGCCGTATATGTCGGAGGCTTACATCAATACTGGGAGCGAATATCTCTGCACTTCTGCATTCGTCGCTCTCGGCCTTTCTCCGGATGACCCGTTTTGGACAAGGCCTGCCGTCGAATGGTCTGCCAAAAAGGCATGGTCAGGCCTTGATATAGGGGCCGACCACGCGCTGTAGGAAAAACTACAGTTTAAAACTTGCAAGCACTTCTCCGGCAGGAGCCCACGATGTCGCGTTCTTCAGGGCACATTCCACGCGTATGTCGCACCCGGCGGTTTCTTCAGGCAATCTCGCTGCAAAGTTCTCCCCGGGCTTCAGTTCCGATGCATCGATAAGTCCGGATGAAACGGAAGTCCCGTCGCGCTCTGCCTGCCAGTTGATGACGAATCCGCTCAGGTCGATGAAATCGTACAGATTGGTGACGGTCAACTCTGCCGCGTTACCGTTTCTTGTGATGTCTATGCCACGGTAGGCCTTCTTTATCTCGGCAAGCCGTGCCGCCGGTTTGCGGTCGGCAGTCACGAGGCCGTCCCGTCCTGCTGTTATGCAGGTCGGCTGTTCTCCGAAGTCACCGGAAAGATATATCTTCCCGGACTTGTCCCCGAACTTGTAGAGGCCGTGGTCGGACCATTCCCAATAATAGCCTCCTATCATCCTTTCAGAGCGCGTTATGTAGTCCCAGGTATCCGCTATGCCCTGTTTGGAACTGTATTCGCAAAGTATGTAAGGTCTGTCTGAACCGTTCCGGTCGCGCATGGCCATATTGGCTACGGACGGATACATGTTGGAGTCCATATCGGCTATGATGTCATCACCCTCATAGTGTATCGGGCGCGAAGGGTCAAGTGCCTTTATGGCGTTTCTTTCCGCAATCATATTGCAGCCGCCGCTGCTTTCGTTGCCGAGAGACCAGAAAATCACGCAGGGGTGATTGCGGTCACGTCTTACCATACGCACTCCGCGGTCAACGTAGGCTTCCTTGAATGAGGGCGTGTCACTGATGCCGTTGTTGCCGTGACACTCTATGTCGGCCTCATCCATCACGTATATCCCGTAATAGTCATAGAGAGCGTACGTGGAAGCACGCTGCGGATAGTGGCTGGTGCGGACGGCATTGATGTTGTTGCGTTTCATCATCTCTATGTCGCGGGCGGTCACTTCCACCGGAATGGCCTTGCTCCATACGGGATGGGTCTCGTGCCGGTTGACCCCCTTGAAGAATACGGGTTTCCCGTTGATGAAAACGTGTCTGTCCGTCAACTCTACTTTTCTGAATCCGAAACGGCTGGAAACGGCTTGCACCTCCTTTCCGTCCCTGTCTTTGAGACTCAGTACCACCGTATAGAGGGTGGGTGTCTCCGCTGACCAGAGAGAAGGTGACGGAACCTCTGCGCTGAATTCCATAACTGCTTCTTTCCCGTTCCCGTCTCCGCTTTCCACCGGTCTTTTGAATATGGGCGCACCATCCGGAGAGATGAGTTCCACGTCCAGCCCGTATCCGGTGCACTTGCCTTTATGGCTGATTATGTCGGCCTCGAGTTTGAAAATCGCTTTCCCGAAATTATCGGTAAAATCGGAAGACAGCCGGAAATCGGCTATTCTTGTCTTCGGTGCGGCATACATCCACACGTCGCGGTGAATTCCTGCCACGCGGTACATGTCCTGATCCTCTATGAAACTGCCATCGCACCACCTGAACACCTCTACGGCCACACTGTTGGCACCCGGGCGGACCAGTTTAGTGACGTCGAATTCCGAATCGTTGTTGGGCCCCTGGCTATATCCTGCGAATTTCCCGTTAACCCACACGTTGAAGGCACTGTACACTCCGTCGAAATGGAGGAACACTTCCTTGCCTTCCCAAGAGGCGGGAAGTTCGAAGTCCCGCTTGTATGAACCTGTCGGATTGGGCTCGTTTTCGCTGGTGTAGCCCGGTACGGGTATGATGCGGCTGGGCTTGCCGTTGAAAGGATAGGTCACGTTCGAGTAAATGGGGGTGCCGTAGCCGTACTGCTCCCAGCAGGAGGGTACGGGAATTTCGTCCCAGCCGCTCACGTCATAGCCGTCCTTGAAGAAACCGGTCGGACGCAGCGACGGCTCTTTCACCCAGTTGAATTTCCAGTTGCCGTTCAGGGACAGATAGTCTTCCGAGCGTGGAGTTTCCCACGGCCTTTTGAAATAAGCGGAGTCCGCTTTCAGTGAAGCCGCATCGGGGTAGGGTATCATAGTGACGTGGCCCGGGAGCTTGTTGCGGCCTATAATCCGTTCATCCTCCCAATCATCTTTGCCGCGTATCACTTCGGCGGGTATTTTCCCGGCCACGGGAACGAGTGTCCATTCCAAAGGGGGCTCTCCGTCCTTCCCGAGCCTTAGTGCCGTCCCTTCCGCGTCATCGGACTGGAGAAGTATGGCGTGCCGGCTGGTCTTGTGACAGATTTTCACCTTTCCGTCAGCGGAAAATTCGAGTTCCCATCTCTGATTGTCGCAATTGTTGTGCACCCAGCTCGAAAGAGGACAGCCGTGCTCTCCCGGGTCGAGTATGTCGAATGCCTGCCCCGTGTACGGACTCCAGATTGCCCATCCCGTCTCGTCTCCACGGATACGGAATCTCTGGGCCGTGTTCTTCTTGTCCGCTTTCTTGAGGGTGAAGCCTGATTCGTCCTTCGTGGAATTGCCGTTGTCCACGGCAAAGCCTTCAGGAGACACGAGCATATACATCCTTTCGCTGTTGAAATTGTTGTCAGCGGGTAAATTTCCGCTCAGGCACAGCAATGCCGCCAGGATTATGAATTTTTTCATAAGGTGAGTCTTATTTTCATCGTTATCGGTTCATTCTCCGGAATCATATATTCCTCAAGAGGTGTCGGTCCGCAGCAGGAACTTCCAAGTCCCTGCTGTATGGCATCAAGATACAGGTAGGTCGACTCCGAACGTACAGACCGGAGTTCGAAGTCGTGATTGACGGAACAGATGTCCTCATCCGTATAGTGCATCACGCTGAATGCGAGATGGCTTTCCGCTTCGACCTTCACCTTTTCACCGTTTTCCCCGCTGACCTCAATCCAGCGTATGTCTTCGCGGTTGCCACGGCTCTGTGCGCGCACGTAGTGTTCCTCTCCCATATCGTCAGCCGTGGATGTCCATATTCCGAGGTCCGCGCTCCTGCTTCTGTCAGAATAATTTTCGTGAGGCCCGCGGCCGTACCATTTCACGTCTTCGAAGGAAGACGGAAGTTCCAGACGGAGACCCATCCTTCGGATTATGGGGCTCGTTTTGGTGAACGTGGCCTCAATGTCAGCGACTCCGTCGGCATAGATGTCATAATGTATGGAATAAGGCATCCCGACGGGGTCCCCGGCCTCTATCGTCAGGCAGCCTTCCACGTCGATTCTTCTGATGCCGTTCTCAACCCGTTCTTCGAATGAACGGACCTCGTTGCGCGAAGTGTAGGCCTTTCCGTCCGTGTATTTGTCGTTGTTTCCGAAACGGAACCAGGCTATGCTCATATTGTCCGGAAGCCCGCTGAGATGATTGACCTTGAATTCCTTGCCGTTGCCTTTCACGTCCTTGCGTTTGCCGAGGCTGCGGTGGAATTCGTTGAGGGCGAATTGCCCGCGGGCCACTATGTGCCCGGCATCAGCCCAGCTGCACGTTTCGCGGAGAGCGAAACTTACGTTGAGAAGGTATTCGGCGTCATCCCCCGGCTTGCTCCTGTAAGGTATCTCCAGATTTGCACTCTCTCCGGGAGCCACTTTTGCGGGAGGAAGTATGCCGCTCTCGATTTCCTGCCCGTTCCTGAGAAGCGACCACCTTCCTTCGAACTCGGAGAGGTCAAGAAATGCATATCCGTTGGTCACGGAAACCTCGCGGGCATTGTCACCGGCATCCATCCTGATGTACTGGTAAACGCGGTTGACTTCCTTGAGTTTTGCAGTCTCACGCCTGTCAGGAGTGATGATGCCGTTGCAGCAGAAGTCGTAATCGTTGGGGAAGTCCCCGAAATCTCCGCCGAACAGGTAGTGGTTCTGTGCATCGCCGTATCGGGTTATGCCCTGATCCACCCAGTCCCAGATGCATCCTCCTATCATTCTTTCCGACTCGAACATCGCATCCCAGTAGTCTCCCAGGCTGCCGGGGGCGTTGCCCATCGCGTGCGCATACTCGCAGAGGATATAAGGTTTGTCGCTTCCGTTGCCGTCAAACTTCATCATAGCGGATATGGAAGGATACATATGCGAATCCACATCGGCAATGCTGCTGTCACCTTCATAGTGTATGGGCCTTGAAGGGTCAAGAGCCTTTATGGCATCCCTTTCCGCGGTGAGGGCACATCCCTTTCCACTTTCGTTGCCCAGCGACCAGAAAATCACGCAGGGGTGGTTGCGGTCGCGTCTGACCATTCTTACCCCCCTGTCCACATAAGCGTCCTTCCAACTCTCCATCTTGCTTATGCTGTGATTGCCGTGGCACTCCACGTCGGCTTCGTCAATCACGTAGATGCCGTAGTGGTCAAAAAGCGCATAGGTCTCGGGGCTCTCCGGGTAGTGGGAGGTTCTGACAGTGTTGACGTTGTTGCGCTTCATAAGCATAATGTCGCATATTGTGGTGCTGACCGGTACGGTCTTTCCATATATCGGATGGGTTTCGTGTCTGTTCACGCCCTTGAACCAGATTTGTCTGCCGTTTACGAACACGCGCTTGTCCCTGATTTCGATTTTTCTGAAACCGAAGCGGTTCGAGACGGCTTCCAGTTCAGTCCCGTCGGCATCCTTGAGACTTGCCACTACGGTATAGAGGGCCGGTGTCTCGGCTGACCACAGCGCCGGTGCCTTGACCGCCTGTTCGAAATCGATTCGCGCCTGGGCGGAAGGGGAGACTGTCACGCTTCCCGCATCCTTGCTGAATACTGTTCTGCCCTCAGGGTCGATGAGTTCGATATGGAGGGTGCAGCCGCTCTTGCCTGAGCCCGTGCGGCGTATGTCGGCTGTCGCGCAGAAAACCGCCTCGGAGAAATCATCGCCTTCGAAGCGGGAAGACAATCTCAAGTCGCAGATATCCGTCTTGGGGGCGGCGTACATCCACACGCTCCTGTGGATGCCGGATAAACGGAACATATCCTGATCTTCGAGGAAACTCCCGTCGCTCCATCTTATGACTTCCACCGCCACGGAGTTGGACCCTTTTCTGACATATTTCGTGACATCGAATTCCGAATCGTTGTTTGCCCCCTGGCTGTAACCGACCATTTTCCCGTTGACCCATACGTGGAAGGCACTGTACGCGCCGTCGAAGTGCAGGAATATTGATTTGCCGTCCCAAGATGCCGGGAGTTCGAAATCCCGGCGGTATGAACCGACCGGATTGGGCTCCTTTTCAGAGGTATAGCCCGGCAATGAACGTATCAGCGAAGGTTTGCATAGGAAAGGATATGTCACGTTGGTGTATATCGGTGTGCCGTAGCCCTTCATCTCCCAATTGGAAGGAACGTCGATTTCATCCCATCCGCTCACGTCATAGGATGCTTTGTAGAAATCCTCGGGTCTCTCTGACGGCTGCTTGACCCAGTTGAATTTCCATTTACCGTTCAAACTGAGGTAATATTCGGATGCAGGTTTGTTCCAGGGCTTCTCCATATGTTTTCTGTCTGCCTTCAGGGAGGCCGCATCGGGATAAGGCACCATCGTCACGTGTCCGGGGAGTTTGTTGATGGAAATTATAGTCTCGTTCTCCCAGTCTTCCGGTCCGCGGGACTGCGGGACTTTCCCCTTTACAGGCACCAGTTTCCATTCCGTCGGAGTCTCTTCCGGCCGTCCGAGTCTTATGAACGAACCTTCCTTGTCGTCTCCCTCTATGAGTACCTTGCACCCTGTTTCCTTATGGACGAATATGACTCCGCCTTTCTGGCCGGGAAGCACGGAAAATTGCTGATTGGGATTGCCGGGCTCGAAACTCCAGCTCGAAAGCCTGATGCCGCCCCCGTATTCCCCGTCATTGTCGAAGGATTTGCCGTTGAACGGGCACCAGATGAGGTAAGCTCCGTCATCAGGCACGAAAGCATATTTGAGATTGTCGTTCTCATTGCTTGCCGGAACGAGGAAATGACCGGGTGTCTCCTTGCCCCCGAGTTCATTGCTCAAAGCCAAACCGTTGGGAGAGGTGATGATGTAGAGTCTCTCGGAGTTGATTCTGGTTTTCCCTTCTCCCGGAAGCGCGGGGAAAAGCAGGGTCGTCAAGGCCAGAAGTGTAAGGATTGCAGGTTTCATAATATATTTTCATTCAAATTTTATCCAGTCCAAATCAAAGAGTTCACAGTCTTTCTCTCCTGAGAAATGGACAAAAACGGCGTGCGTCTTGCCGGTATCCCCGGGACCGTCTATGTCGAAACTCAGTTCTTTCCACCGTTTGCCGTTTCCCGCAGGCACGTCAGTCCCGCCTTTCTCTCCTGCATAAGTCTGGTCGAACCCTATCCATATGCGTCCTCCATTTTTGGGACGTACTCTCACGATAGCCCTCCGGGGCTGCCTGCCGTTGAAGGAGAAATATTTGAAAGCGGCCCAGTCTCCGTTCCCGGCGTGTGTGAGAATCTCCCTCCCGGGATTGTCGGTATCCAGCGTGATGCGCACTTCCCCTTCGAGAAGACATGCTCTCCGGGCTGCCGTGGTGGAGAAGGCATCAAGGGGTGCACCTGCTCCCTGTGAGGTCATCTCTGCTTCCACTATGGTGCCGTTCTCACGGAACGTAATCGGTTCGACACAGGCTTTTCGCATGAATCTGTCCCCGTGCGTGGACCTGTGGTAGAAGACATACCACTTGCCCTTGTATTCCACTACGGAACCGTGGTTGTTCCATACTCCGGGGTCGCAGCCGGCGTTGTCTATGATTTCTCCCTTGTATTCATACGGCCCGAGAGGGCTCGTGGACATCGCATAGGACAGACAGGTCGGCTTGTTGCGTCTGCGGAGCGACGCGTACACGAAATAGTAGAATTTCCCGCGCTTGAACACGAACCCGCCCTCGTGGAACCAGTGTTCCCCTTCCGTAACCAGAGAGTCTTTGAAAGTCGAAAGGTCCAATGTCTTGAGGTCAGGGTTCATTTTCGCGCCTTTCGCGGAAATCTGGCCCCAGAAGTAGTAGACCTGCCCGTCGTCGTCGATGAATATGCAAGGGTCTATCTGGTCGGGTCCCTCTATGCGCGAGATGTCCTCGAAAGGACCTTCCGGATTGTCCGAGACTGCGGTCCATTCACTGCCTCCCGGGCAGTCATAGAACAGATGGCATTCCCCTCCGGCGAAGCACACGTCGGGGGCGTATAGGGGTTCGCCGCAGGTGAATATGTCCTTGACAAGCTTCCAGTCACGCAAATCATCGGAGTATAGCAGGTGGTAGCGGTTTGAACAATAGGTGCCGTCGCTTGTGTCCAGCGAACCGTACACGTACATCTTGCCATCTTGTCCCACTCTGGCCGAAGGGTCCGGAATGAAAGTCCCCGATGGGGAAATCGGGTTCTGTGCGGCTGAAAACTGTATGGAAAATGCCAAGATTGCAGCCACGGCAAACATCATTATGGGATGGAGATTTTTCATATTGTCTGAACTCTATCGCAAAGTATTAAAAAAATTGGCTTTGCGAAATTCAAAACCGGCATATTTGATAAAAATCCGCAATAAGATACAGCTCATCCGATGACTTCGCCCGACACAGGCAGGTGTGGGTCAGGGCAAGTGTCCGGCATCGGATTCGCTTCCGTGAAAACGGACAGGCGGGAACTATTTGCCGAATTGTTTTTCAGCGAAGTCCAGCATCCAGAGCCAGTCTATGGCTGATATCCCGTGCTCAAGGTCCCGGCGCACATATCCGAGCGTCGGGCCTATTGCTTTCGTGTCGTAATCATCCGGCCACGCCACTTTCGGCAGGCCTTCCGCACCGAGGAATTCCCAGACGGGACTTGCGGCCTGCAGGCACATGAACTCACTTTCGGTATCATACCAGGGATTGTCGAATCCTTCCACGAGGAAGGCCCTTGGAGCGATGCAGGAAGCGAACAGGTGCTGGTCGAAGGTCAGCGCGCCTTCGTTGTCGGCGTACTTTCCGTATGCCTTGCAGTACCAGTGGGGAAAACTGTTCATTTCGGTGTGTATGTTTTCCCCGTAATAGTGCTTTGCAAGGGGAATCCCGCCGCCTCCGGTCTGGTTGGGTACGGTGACTTTGAATCTTCTGTCGAATGCGGACGCGATGAATGCCGCTTTCCCCAGCCGCGAATAACCGGTAAGCAACACATTGCCTGCGTCAAGTTCGGGAAGGCGCTCGATGAGATCCATACCGCGCCTGAGACCCCAGGCCCACGCGACCAGGGAAGTGGTGTTGTCCGTGCGTCTTTCGTCCCTTTCTCCCCAGAGTTCGAATACGCGGGTGTATGCTAAATGCTCGACCTCAGGAGAAGTCGGGTCGGGGTCAGGCGAAATATCCTCATAGCAGGCTGTGACCAGGGCATAGCCGCGGGCAAGTATGTCATCCACCGGAATTATCGTGCGGGAGTCCGGATTGGAAAGTTCCCCCCTCGTATGCATCCTGGTGTTCCAAAGGGTGTATCCCGGGTAAACAAACACCTCGTCATCCACAAGGACAGTATGATTGCCGTTATAGTTGAGAAGGATGACGGTGGGGACGGGGCCCTCGATTCTTGCGGGGGTCACCACGAGCCAGTCGATTTTAGGACCGCTCTTGTCTTCCCGGAACCACATCCTTATCTGCTTTCTGTAGCCGAAATCCGCCAGGGTCGGGCCCTCTTCCAGAGTTTCCGTCACTATCGTTCCGGGATCTTCAGGCATTTTTCCGTACATTTCTTTCTGGAATATGTCCAGGATTTCGCGACGTCTGGTCTCCCAGTCTTTCGCTGTGCGGACTTTCTTTCCGTTGACGAAGGTCAACGGATCTTCAAGTTTGAACGGCGGAATCTTGCTCTTGTCATAATTCTGGGCTGTTGCCACGGCCGCAGCCGTTGCGAGCAATGAAAGCAGGAGGAGTGTTTTTTTCATATAGTGTAATGTTTGATATGCGCGTTGTGCGGATTGCGGATCCGTTCCGGACTGGCAGATACAAAAATAATTAATTATTATGATAACGCAAATGTTGTAAATACGGGTAATGATAACTATATTCTCATCTTTGACACTTCACTTTTGAGATATCAAAGCCTCAGGCCGCTG
>JAKSKB010000051.1 GCA_024401975.1 Bacteroidales bacterium
TCTTGATTTTTATATAAACGGGCGTAAAATCGAAAGATTTTATGTAAGTTTGCAATATATGAGAGGAAAAAGAAGCAAAGGCGGATTCCCGCACGTGGATCCCGGCTTTCTGGCCAGGCAGAGGGAATCGTTGGTCAGAAGACACAGGATGGTCATATGCTTCAACGACAAGGAAATGGAAGCGATAGACGAATACTGCCGCCGCCTGAAAGCATCCTCCCGTTCTTCCATTTTACGCAAAGCCATTATGGAAACCGTGTTCGCAGGTCTTGACGAGCACCATCCCACACTGTTCGAAAAGATTGACAATGCATAGCGAAAACGATTTCACAAGGCTCGAATTGAAACTTCCGGCCTGCCGGGACAATTTCAGGTATTTCCGTTCGCTGCTGCGTCCGCGCACCAGAATGCTGGTGCTGGTGAAAGCCAATGCGTACGGGCACGGAGCCGTGGAATTCGCCGCTATGATGCAGCAGTGCGGAGCCGACTATCTCGCCGTAGCTCTGCCCGTGGAAGGCATCGAACTCAGGAAAGCGGGCATAAGCCTGCCCATACTGGTACTGACGGCAGGCACCGATTTCTTTGAAGAAATGATTGAATACCGGCTTGAGCCTGGGATACCCAACCTCCACACGCTCAAAGCATTGTGCGAAGTACTGAAAAAGCGTGAGATAAAACGCTTCCCCGTCCACGTCAAGTTGGACACGGGGATGCACAGGCTCGGATTCTGCCCTGAGGAAATCGACGGACTGACAGGATTGCTCAAAGGAAGGGATGAGGTGGAGGTGAAGTCCATATACTCTCATCTCGCCGCAGCGGAAGATCCTTCTGAAGACGCCTTCACTCTCTGTCAGATACACAGCTTCGGAACAGGTGCCGCGAAGATATCCGAAGAACTGGGTTACAAGCCCCTGTGGCACGTTCTCAACTCCGCCGGAATAGAGAGGTTCCCGGATTGGCAGTACGATATGGTACGCCTCGGCATAGGCGTGTACGGCATCAGCGCCATCCCCGGACGCAAGCTCTCCCCCGTGGCCTCGCTCAAGGTCAAGATTCTCCAGATAAAGAAACTGGACAACCCGGGGGATACGATAGGATATGGCAGACACGGTAAAGTGTTGCCGGGCGGCACGGTCATCGCCACCATTCCGGCAGGATACGCCGACGGTCTCGACCGCCACCTGGGCCGAGGAGGCGCATCGTTCTCCCTCAACGGTCACAGAGTGCCCACAATAGGCAACATCTGTATGGATATGTGTATGCTTGACGTCACCGGTGTCCCCGCACAGGTCGGCGACACCGTGACCATTTTTGGAGAAGACCCCACAATCACCGAACTGGCCGGCATTCTGGGAACCATTCCCTACGAGATAATCACTTCGGTACCCAGAAGGATAGAGAGAGTGGTCATTCGCAAGTGAGCGTCATACCCGCACGCACTTTTTCAGCCGCATCCTCCCCTACGGCAGCCTTCACTATTTCGAGAGCGAAATCCAGCGTATGTCCCGGACCGCGGCCTGTGATGACGTTGCCGCTGCGTACGGCAGGTCTTGCGACGAACACCGCGCCCGCAGCCCTCAGCCTGTCCTCGAATCCGTCATAGCAGGTCATACGAATACCTTTTACAGGCAACAGCCCGAGCACCAGCCCCGGAGCAGCACATATCGCGGCCACAAGTCCGTCAGCATCGAAATGCGAGCGCAACAGGGAGACAAGTCGCGGACATCCCGCCAGATTGGCGGCTCCGGGCATTCCTCCCGGAAATATCATAATGTCACCGCCGTCAATCTCCGCAATAGCGTCGAGAGTCGTGTCTGCCAGGACGTTCAGACCGTACGCAGAGCGCACCTGCCTTTCCTGATTGATGGAAACGCCGATGACGTCCAGCCCCGCACGCTTGAGCACGTCCCTTGTTCCGAGGGCTTCGATGTCCTCGAATCCGTCGGCAAGAAAGAGATAAGCCTTGTTGTTCATATATCTGTCATTCAATTGTGTTTCCCTGTGATTATACCGTGTCTGAGCTCGATGACGTAAGGAAGCGCCGTCAGGTCGAAAGTATCGAACAGTTTCACAGCCAGTTTCCTGTCCGAAGCGAAAATTTCGTCGAGATTGACCAGTAGCGTCTTCACCCCGTCGGAGGCCCTCTCTGCCTCTGCAAGAGCCTCGGAGCAGTGCGAACAGCCTTCAGTGTAGAACACCACACGGCCGAAGCGTCTGATATTCCAGATTCCTTCGCGGGAAGTCCCGCCCGAGAGTTTCCTGCCCGGCAGCTTCATTGCGGCTATACGACTTCCCAGAGGGGCGCGGCTTTCCAGTTCGTCGCGTATTTTTTCAGCATCGAGCAGCAACTTGAGCGAAGACGTGTCGAGCCGGCGACCCGCCACCACACCGTCAGAGTCGAGTAGGAACATCTTGGGTGTGGAAATGACCCCGTACAGATATTCGAATGAGGAGATGTGGTCCGGATCCCAGGCGTGCACCACCTTGACCCCGCTGATATCCGCCTGCGACTTGCGGAAGGACTCCCAGGCATCCCTGTCAGAGCCCACATATATTGCGCACAACGTAAGGTCCGGTCGAATCTCATCCAGAAAGGTCTTCAGCAGGAGTATCTCCAGCTTGCATTTCGAACAATCCGTATCATAAAAGAAAAGAAGGTTCTTCCCTCCCGTCACGGGCAGTGTCAGAGGCTCGCCCAACTCACCGCACAACTCCAGACAAGGAGCCTTGCATCCTATAAGCGTGGACCTGTTGAACTCCACGAACATACGCGCTTCCGACTCCTCTTCCGCAGAAGCGAAGGCCACCTTTCCGGGAACGTACCACTTGTCGTAAATGTGCACCCCCACGGCCTCGTCACCCATTATCCGCGAATCACGATAAAGCGAGAAGAGCTTTTCCGCTATCCTGCCGCGGACAAGCGAATCGGACGATGTACCTATCAGAAAATCCGCCTCATCCATCTTGACTTCCACGGATTCCGGTTCCAGAGCCGACACGTAGTTGACAAGCATGGAATCCAGCCGTGCAAGACTTTCCTCGTCGGGAAGAGCGTGGACCGGCAGGGCAAAAAACAGCGTCAGCAGCGCTATGACAGGAAAAACTTTACACATTTACGGGAGGGAGTATGACGCCGGGTGTCAGGAAAAGAGAGGTGTCCCCGTGATGACGGAGGATATCGCGCACCGCCGATGAACTGATGTGCGCGAATTCCTGCGCAGTCGGTATGATGACCGTCTCAATCTCCGGAGCCAGCCGTCGGTTAGCGTCAGCTATGGACCTTTCAGCCTCGAAATCAAGCATATTGCGCACACCCCTCACTATATGCACCACCCCGAGTTCGCGGCAGGCATCCACCGTCAGACCGTCATACTTGATGACTGACACGCCTTCCAGATTTCTGACCGCCTGACGCGCGATGTCGATGCGCTGGTCCATACTGAACAGTCCGTTCTTGTCCTGATTGACACCGATGGCTATCACCACCTCGTCGAACATCGAAAGGGCCCGTTTCAGTATGTTGAGATGCCCTTCCGTAAACGGGTCAAATGATCCGGGGAACAATGCTTTCCTTTTCATAACTGCCAATCTATTGTTTGTTTGTTTTCCTCCGACAGCAAGCGGTTGGTCTGCGAGAAATGCCTGCATCCGAAAAAAGCGCCTCCTGCCAGAGGGGAAGGATGCGCGGCCTCAAGAACGTGATGCCGCGAAGTGTCTATGAGATTTTTCTTTGAACGGGCGAAATTGCCCCAGAGCAGGAACACCACTCCGTCGCAACGTTCCGAGACAGTCTTTATAACTGCGTCCGTGAACTTCTGCCACCCGATTGCGCTGTGGGAAGCCGCCTCACCGGAACGGACTGTCAGAATGGCATTGAGAAGAAGCACGCCCTGACGCGCCCAAGGCTCCAGGTCAGTGCGCCCCGACATCCTGATTCCGAGGTCGCTCTCCATCTCCTTGAAAATATTCTTCAGCGAAGGAGGCGCCGGAACGCCTTGCGGAACGGAAAAAGACAGCCCCATCGCCTGTCCCGGCCTGTGATACGGATCCTGACCGAGAATCACCACCTTCACTTCATCCAGCGGTGTCAACTCGAAAGCTCTGAATATCAAGCTACCGGGAGGATATATAACCTTGCCCTCGGCTCTTTCACGGTGCAAAAAGGAGACAAGCTCCGCAAAATAAGGCTGCTCGAACTCATCCTGCAGAGCCTGCTTCCAGGATTGCTGTATCTTTACGTTCACTTGAAAATAAAGTCAATCACGTCGGATATGGTCTTCACGTACACGAAATCCAATCCCTTTATGTAGATGTCCTTTATATCTTCTATGTCCTTGCGGTTGTCCTCGCTCAGCACTATCGTGGTCACTCCGGAGCGTTTGGCCGCCAGAATCTTCTCCTTCACTCCCCCGACGGGCAGCACACGCCCCCTCAGGGTCATCTCTCCGGTCATCGCGATGCGCGAACGGACCGGTTCGCCACGCAGCGCTGACACCATCGAGCTCACCATAGTGATACCTGCCGAAGGGCCGTCCTTGGGGGTAGCCCCCTCCGGCACGTGCACGTGGAGGTCTTTGGCGGCGAACGCCTCTGACGTCATCTTTGCCATTTCCGGATGGGCCTTGATGTACTGATAGGCAATGGTGGCGGACTCCTTCATCACGTCACCCAGATTGCCTGTCATAGTCATCACGCCCTTGCCGGCGCTGACAGAACTCTCCACGAACAGAATCTCGCCTCCCATTGCGGTCCAGGCCAGACCGGTGACTACGCCGGGAGCTTCGTTGCCCTTCTGAAGGTCGTGGAAATTGGTCGGCAGGCCCAGATACTCCTTGAGATGCTCGCTGCGGATGACGGACGGATATTCCTCTTCAAGGGCTATCTTCTTGGCAGTCACCCTGGCTATCTTCGCTATCTGCTTGTCAAGGCCTCGCACACCGCTTTCGTGCGTGTACGAGTCGATGATGGTCCTGATGCACTTCGCGTCTATCTTGAGAGTCTTCTTGTCCAGACCGTGCTCCGAAAGCTGCTTGGGGAGCAAGTAGCGCCTGGCTATCTCCGCCTTCTCCTCGGCCAGATACCCTGTCACGTTTATGATTTCCATTCTGTCAAGTAACGCCGGCTGAATCGTGGACGTGGTGTTGGCAGTGGTGATGAAAAGCACGTTGGAGAGGTCGTAGTCGATGTCCAGATAGTTGTCGTGAAAGGTGGAGTTCTGCTCAGGGTCGAGAGCTTCAAGCAGAGCCGACGAAGGGTCACCCTTGAAATCGGACGAGAGTTTGTCTATCTCATCGAGGACAATCACCGGATTGGACTTGCCCGCACGCGCTATTCCATTGAGTATGCGTCCCGGAAGGGCACCTATGTAGGTCTTCCTGTGACCGCGTATTTCAGCCTCGTCGTGCATTCCGCCGAGGGAAATCCTCACGTACTCGCGTCCGAGGGCACGGGCCACAGACTTGCCGAGCGAGGTTTTGCCCACACCAGGAGGGCCGTACAAGCAAAGAATCGGGGACTTCATGGTTCCCTTCAGCTTGAGCACTGCAAGGTACTCTATTATACGGTCTTTGATAATCTCCAGCCCGAAGTGGTCATTGTCCAGCACCTTTCGCGCGTGCCTGAGATCGAGATTGTCTTTCGACACTTCGTTCCAGGGCAGGTCGAGGATAAACTGCAGATAATTGTACTGCACGCTGTAATCGGGAGACGAAGGATTGTATCTTTCAAGTTTGGCCAGTTCCTTTTCGAAGGTCTCCGCCACAGACTCCGGCCAGTTCTTGCCCTCCGCCAGTTCGCGCAGCCTTTCGATGTCCTCGCCTTCGTCCATTCCAAGCTCTTCCTGAATGGTACGGAGCTGATTGTTGAGATAGTACTCCCTCTGCTGCTGGTCGATTTCCCCTTTCACCTTCTGGTTGATTTCCTGCTTGATTTTCAAGAACTCCAGCTGGACGTCGAGGATGTTGAGCAGTTTCATCGCCCTTGCACGCACGTCGTCATACTGGAGGAGTTCCATCTTGTCGGAAAAATTGTCGACCTCCACCGTGGTGGCGATGAAATTGACGAGAAAACGGAAATCATCTATGCCGCGCAGGGCATTGATGGCCTCTTTCGACACGAAATTGGAGTTGCGCACTATCTGTATCGACTTATCCTTGAGGGCATCCCGCATACTCTTGATGTCCATCGCGCCTTCGTCCGCCAGGAAATCGTCGAGACAATGCACCCGCGCCGTTATGTAAGGTTCGTAGGACACCACACCGTCGATGGCGAGGCGTTTCAGGCCTTGAAGTATGACAGTGGTGGTGCCATCAGGCATTTCGAGAGTCTTGACGACCCTCGCCACAGTCCCGTAAGGATAGAGGTCCTGTTCGAGAGGGTCTTCCACTGAGACGTCGTTCTGTGGCACGGCTCCGATGAGGAGGTCGCGCTTCTCCGCGTCTTCTATCAACTTGATGGATTTCTCCCTGCCGACCGTCACCGGAAACACTGCGCCGGGGAACACCACGGCGTTGCGCAGTGCCAGTATCGGCAGCGTGTCAGGCAACTCTGACAGATCCAGATGCATATTGCCGTCCCCGGGAATCACGGGGATGATATTAACTTCCGCCCCGGAGGGAAGCAAGGATTCCATATCTTCCATTCTCATAATCATTCTTAATATGTTCTGCCAAATTGACAGAATAATACACTGCTTTTATCAGGACACCATACTGGACAATCATTGTGCCATAAAAAGTATTGGCGAAGATACGAATTTTGATTTTGATTATTAAAAAAAATACTCTACTTTTGCATTCCCTTATCGGACTATAACTGAAACATTTATCTATACACATTATGACAAAGGCAGACATAGTTAATGAAGTGGCCAAGTCCACAGGCATTGAAAAGATTGCAGTTCAGACAGTTGTTGAAGCTTTTATGGAAAGCGTGAAGGCTTCCCTCGCAAAGGGTCAGCCCGTGTATCTCCGCGGATTCGGCAGCTTCATCATCAAGCATCGCGCCCAGAAAGCGGCCCGCAACATCACCAAGAAGACCACCATTACCATTCCGGCACACGACATCCCGGCATTCAAGCCGGCGAAGGTTTTCGCGACCGAGGTCAAAGGGAAATAATTAGACAGTTCCAATCATGCCAAACGGTAAAAAACACAAAAGACATAAGATGTCCACGCACAAACGCAAGAAACGTTTGCGCATGAACAGGCACAAGAAGAAGAAATAGAATCCCCTGACACGATGGAGACTGAGCTTTCTGAAAAAAATCTGATAGTCGACGTGTCGGCGTCAGAAGTCCAAATCGCGTTGATGGAGAACCATCGCCTGATTGAACTCAGCAAAGAATCCGCTCAGGGTCACAATTTCAGTGTCGGAGACGTGTTTCTGGGAAAAGTCAAGAGACTGCTCCCTTCTCTCAATGCGGCTTTTGTCGACATAGGAGACAGAAAAGAGGCCTTCCTCCACTATCTGGATCTTGGGCTCTATTTCAAGTCTTACGATGAGTTCGTAAGAAAAGCCAACACCAATACCGATTTGTCCGGCCTCTACGGAGGCATATCCATCGGACCGGCTCTTCCCAAGGAAGGTCGTATCGAGGATGTGCTGGGGGTCGGACAGATGGTGATGGTGCAAATCACCAAAGAACCGATTTCAACCAAAGGCTCCAGACTGACAGCGGAAATATCGCTTGCCGGCCGCAATATCGTACTCCTGCCCTTCGCCCAGAAAGTCAGCGTCTCGCAGAAAATCGAGTCGAAAGAAGAGCGCAGGCGTCTATCTGCACTGGTCGAGAGCATACTTCCAACGAACTACGGAGCCATAATCCGGACGGCAGCCGAAGGCAAGACCGCCGCTGTGCTCATCGCCGAGCTGCGCTCCCTCATCGAGAAATGGGAAGTGTCCTGGAAAAAGATTGCACGAAGCAAGACCGTGAGCCTGCTTTTCACGGAATATTCCAAGACGACCACCATCCTGCGGGACCTGCTCAACGAGACGTTCACCAACGTATTCGTCAACGACAGGAAAATCTACGAAGAGACAAGGCAGTATGTCTCGCTCATCTCCCCGGAGCAGGAGAAAATCGTGAAACTCTACGAAGACAGAGAATCCATCTTCGACCATTTCGAAGTCACCCGGCAAATCAAGAGTTCGTTCGGAAAGGTAGTGTCTATGAAACAGGGGGCCTACCTCGTCATCGAGACCACTGAGGCGCTCAACGTCATAGACGTCAACAGCGGAAGCCGGGCAAAGACCAGCGACCACGAGGAAAACGCCTATGATGTCAACCGCTATGCCGCAGAAGAGATTGCCAGACAACTGCGCCTGAGGGATATGGGTGGCATAGTAATCGTGGACTTCATCGATATGGACACCCAGGAGCACAGGAACGGGCTCTTCAAATATATGGAAGAGCTTATGGCTTCAGACAGAGCCAAGCACAACATCCTGCCGCTCACCAAATTCGGCTTGATGCAGATTACTCGTCAGAGGATACGTCCGGTAACCAGGATGGAGACCACGGAGACCTGTCCCGTCTGCCACGGTACCGGCAAAATCACGTCAAGCGTAGTCATCGACGAAGACATAGAGCGCAGCATCGCCACGATATTGTCCAATGGCGCACACAAGACACTCATCCTCAAAGTCAGCCCCATACTCGGCGCATACCTGACAAGAGGTTTCAATTCCTATGCGCGGAAGTGGAAGAGGAGATTACGCTGCAGAATCAAAATCGAAGAAACTATGGATTTCTCCGTCCTGCAGTACGAGATATCCGACAAAGACGGCAATCTTCTGAAATCTTAGCCACTCCCCTCCTCGGAATCTCCGGCGAATTCTCACGTGACATTCAAAGCCGGTTCGGATTTTCAATTCAAAAATCCGTAATCAACGCGCGTACAGAGTGGGATACGACAGGTTTCCTACCTTCCGATTCGAAGTGATTGGAGATAATCCTGATTGTATCGTGGACAGGTGCATCTTCAGCAGTGTTCGAGGGCTCAATCAGTATCACGGCATTTTTTGCCCCGTCGTTGTAGGCGCAATCGATAAAGCGGTTATCTGTTATCGTCAGATTCTTGACGGCGCCGCTTTCATACCAGTTGCCGGCGTCACCACTGATAAAGATGGCGCTCATTCCGACTTTTTCGTAAACATTGTTCCTGATTACTGATTTCCTGGGGGTGGTAATCAAAGTCCCTCTGGTGTTGGTCCCCGTGAAGTAATTGTCTGAAATATCGACCTCCGGAGTCCAACTCAGGTTTTCTATCACGTATCTCCCTCCGACTATCTCCCTGGGAATCTGCTGTCTGGCGGTCAGCAGCACTTCCCTGTCACTTAATCGGCAGACCGAGTCAACGACATTCCCGCAAACCGTCCGAAGAGATTTCCTGTCCACAATGGATATGGTATCGCCCGGCCAGAAGGCTTGCATCCCATAAGTCTGGTGATGGGCGAATCTGAGCCTGACCTGTTTTTCAGAGACCATTTCTTCCAATACCAGATATGTTCCGTGGACATTGATGCAATCATCCTGTGCCCCGCTGAAACGGCACCCCTGTACATTTATCTTCCCTGCACATCCGCTGAAATGAAGGAAGTCCGCAGAAGACGCAAGAATGCGTCCGCTACCCTCCCTGGGCTCGAATCGGACATTTCTGAATGACAGGTTCCGGCAGAACTGGCTCACCATTCCGATTGCGTGCAAGGAATGAATGCCCATATCTTCAAATTCCAAATCCTCGCTTTCGAGATTCAGAATTCCGACCTGATCGCGGATTCTGTCCCTGACCGTAAGGATATTGCCTTCCTTGAATGAAGACGTAAGCCCGGTGAACACTTTCACGAGGCCCTTGTCGATTTCTTCCGCCCTGGACTCATGCACTATGTCCCAATTGGTACTGTAATCCATATGCCCCGACGACTTGTCGTATTCGACACAATGAGGATATTCCGTTTTCCAACCTTCACCGACCAGTTCCAGTCTTCCCTCCTCTGTTATTTCGTACCAGGAACTTTGATTGAACCGCAAGACAATTCCATCCGAATCAATCCTCTCGACCAGCATTTCAGATGCTCCCGGGCGTTCACAGTCAATATGAAGATTCCTAAGCCTGATGCCGGAGGAATGAATGATTCCCATCATCGTCTGCCTGCCGTGGAATCTCAGTTCCGCTCCGTTCCCTTCTATGGTCAGATTGTGCTGGTCTTCAAGAAGAAGGCCGATGACCTTGATTTTTGACGGGCATTCCACCTCACTGCTCGTATTTGAAACGAAAATTTCTTTTTTCACAGCATCTTCGGGCCAGAAGTCATATACGCCATTCTCGAGATGAAGGACCCGGGTTCCATTTTTCCGGCACTCCTGCAACGCCGCGTCGAAAGCCTTCGTCACGTCTTTCCCCGTATCGGGTATGACACCGAGGTCGCGGATTGACATTTCATCATTTTTACAGGATACAAAGATTGCAAGGCAAGCAACCAGTACGACATTGATGTGTTTCATAAATCGGAGGTATGAAGATTTTCCCTGAAAGATAGCATAAATCTTCAATATTTTGCATTGCCGACAGTTCCCGGCCTTTGAACGAATTGTGAAATCTTTTACTGTATATTCACCGCAAATTTTGTATATTAGAACTGCAGAAAGCCATCTGATTTGGCACGACACAAGTTGACCATCATTATGAAACGTATCTTATCGGTACTTGCCCTTCTTCTTTGTTTCAGCTTTGCACCGGACACGGCTGCACGGAACTACGACAATCTTGAACCGCTCGCGCTTCTCAACCGTTCAGTGCTTGACAGGAGCCGCAGGGCCATCCTGCGTGATGACGTCACGACACGGTCTGCCGCGGCACGCCTGATATCCGAGGCCGACCTGTTGATGCAACATACGGTGCCGTCACCGACAGTCAGCGACCTTCTCGTGCTGAAAACCGTATGCAGCGAGGTCAAGACTCTAGGTGAGGCCTACTACCTCAGCGGTCAGGAGAAATATGCGGCCAAAGTATATGACTACATCCAGCCATGGATGACCGATCCGGACACACGCATTTCACCGAGACTGTCTGCCGGCGCCGATTTCGTAGCGATGAGCAATGTCATC
>JAKSKB010000052.1 GCA_024401975.1 Bacteroidales bacterium
GGCGCTGAGGCGCCTTATTAGTCAACCCCTTTTGTCTTACCCCCGCTGCTGACGCTTGTCGGGGCAGGCCTGTGGCTTTTCATTGCCGGACCGATTGATATTTAACGGATTTTTTCACTTTTTAAAAAAAAATGCTATATTTGTGAATGGTAAAAAAGCAATTGTATCCGTATGCTTGAAACATTGAAAAACATTGCCGGTTCATACGCTGAAGAACATCTCAACGATGCTGTATATCCCTCACATCTGTTCAAGGCCGTCCTTCACAAGGATTGCGGTCTTGTCCCTTTCATCGAGAAGGAGATGGGCAAGGATTATTACTATCTGCTCGACTGGGCTGAGGTCCAGATGCAGCTCTCTCCGAGAGCGGTACGTCCGGTGCGTGACCCGGAGATGTCATCCGAGTCCTGCGCCGTGCTGGATGAGGCCGAAAGTTACAGGGTGAAATTCAACCGTGACGAATGTGACGAGGTGTGCGTGCTTGCCGCGCTGGTCACTCCCGGCGTGGGCTTTTCGTTCGAGCAGTTGAAGACTCTTCCGCTTACGGCGGAGGAGGTGTGCGCCGCGGCAGGCGGTTCGGCAGGGCAGGCGTCACCCGTTTGGAATCCGGAGGTGACTCCGTCCGGTGTCTCTGCCAAAGGCGGAAAGGGAATAGAAAAATATTGCTCGGACAAGATAGCGGAAGCCCGTGAAGGCAAACTCGGAAAAATCATAGGGTTCGAAGAGGAAATCGCGAGGATATGCGAGACTATGGGCCGTATGAACAAGGCCAACGTCCTCGTTACCGGTGAGGCCGGAGTCGGAAAGACCGCTCTTGTCAACGCATTTGTCAACCGCGTGGCTGCGGGTGAAGTTCCGGAGTTCCTCAAAGGTGCCCGTATATACGGACTCGACCTGGCCGGACTCGGTTCCGACGCCCAGTACAAGGGTGAGGTCGAAGACCGCTTCAAAGGCGTGATGGATGCGGTGCGGGAGATGGACAATGCCATCCTGATAATCGAATCCGTCGACAAACTTTTCGACAAGCAGGGCAGTCTGTACGGGGCTTCATCCATACTGAAGGCTGAGCTGGCCAAGGGAAGCGTCAGGCTTCTCTGCACCGCCGGCATAGAAGGATTCACCAAAAGCATAGAAACCGACAAGGAGATACTCAACAAAGTGGAAAAACTGTTGGTAACGGCTCCCGACGATGCCCATTGCCTTGAAATTCTGGAAGGGACGATAGAGACGTACGAAAAGTTCCACGGGGTGAAAGCCGGTACAGAGGTGATGACCGAGTCCATCCGTCTCGCCAAGCGCTTCCTCACCGAGCGTTCACTTCCGGATTCGGCCTTTGACCTGCTTGACCGGAGTATGGTCCACGTCAAGAGTTCGTTACCCGCTTCCGACGGAGAAAAGAGCCTTGCGCCCGAAGACATTTACACCGTCATATCGAAGCAGACGGGCATCCCTATGGGAAAGATTCAGACAGGGGAGAGGGACAAGCTTATGAATGCGGACGATACCCTGCGCCAGAGAGTGGTCGGGCAGGACTACGCCATACGCAAGGTGCTCGATTCGGTGTTCGAGTCACGTTCGGGACTCAACAAGAAGGGACAGCCTATGGGGTCGTTCTTCTTCCTCGGGCCCACCGGCACAGGAAAGACCGAACTCTCGAAGGCTCTCGCCCAGTTCCTGTTCGGTGACGAATCGGCTCTCATACGTTTCGATATGTCCGAATTCAAGGAGGAACATTCCGTCGCCCTGCTCTACGGAGCGCCTCCGGGATACGTGGGATATGAGGAAGGAGGTCTTCTCGTGAACAAGATACGGCAGACTCCGTATTCGGTGGTGCTGTTCGATGAGATTGAAAAGGCTCACAAGTCGGTGTTCGACCTGTTCCTCCAGATATTGGATGAAGGCAAGCTGCACGACCGTCTGGGCCGGGTGGGGGATTTCTCCAATGCTTTGCTGCTCTTCACGTCCAACATCGGGAGCCAGTTCATCAGCGAGTCTTTTGTGGCTGGATCTATTCCTGACAACAACAAGCTGATGGAGATAATGCAGTCGTATTTCCGTCCCGAATTCCTGGGCCGTCTCACCGAGATAGTGCCGTTCGCTCCGATAACGGCGGAGACCGTGACCAAGATTTTCAGCATCCATCTCAAGGGACTTCTCAAACTCCTCGGCGAGCAGAACATCACTTTGAAAATGGATGACGCGACGCTTCAGAAGATTGCGATGAAGGGTTTTGACCCGCAGTTCGGAGCCCGTCCCATCATAGGCAACATACGGAAGGATCTCCGCCAGCCTTTGTCCAAGATGATAATATCGGGGAAGGTGGTGTCCGGTGATACGGTCGTGGTCACCGCCGCCGATGACGGAACACCTCAGTTCAAGATAAAAGGCAAGTAATCACAATTTAATATACTACAATTATGGCAATGAAAGAAAACTTCATCTCCATGGCTCCGGACGAGGAGTCCAATGCGAAGGTCAGCCCCATCGACAGCAACAAGACGTTGTATGCCGACCAGTTCAACGCTGAGGCGGAACCGGGCAACCCCGAATTGGTTCAGGACATCCAGAACATCAATGATGCTTTCGCACATTTCAAACCGAAGGTTTCCGTCGATTTCACGGACGAAGAGGGCGGCTCCGTAAGCGAGACCCTCAAGTTCAGCGAGATTCGCGATTTCGAGGCTGACGGGGGTAAAGGCCGTCTGGTACAGAACAGTGAGTTCCTTTCCGGGACCAAGGCGAAGATTGACACCAACGTCAAGATTCGCAAGAGCATCGAGCAGAACCGCAAGCTCCGTGAAATCCTCAAGGACGAAAAGTCAAGGGATGAGATGAAAGAACTGCTGCAGGCTATGCTTGAAGAACTTGAAGCTGCAAAGTAACAATAAAAAACAATTGATATGGCAGATACTGAATTGAAAATGAGCGAAGCCGCCGTTCAGTCAGCGGCTTCCCAGTCCGGTCAGGAAAATCGGGCCGCCAGGGATACTTCCAAACTTCTGGAAGCATATGGAGGCTACAACGCTATACGCGGTTTTCTTCCCGATGCGGACAATCTCAATCCGGCTAGAAAGGCGGCCAAGGCGGTCTTTCTCAATGACAAGCGATTTGAAGACAAGCGCAAGGAACTGGCCAAGGACATAAAGGCCTGGCTGGCGCTTCTCGACGAAGGACACGGCACTTCCACCGAATTCGCCGATTCCTGCAAGCAGAAGGAGGAGAAATATACCAAACTTCTCAAACAGGGCATTACCGATGCGCTTTATGCGACCAAGGACCTCGAGCGCTCCTACCGCTGTCTCGATTCGTTCTTCAAGACGGCGAATACCGAAAAGGTGAAGAACCTCCGCATCATCAACGTCTTCAAGGATGACATAGCAGACCCGGATTCCGGTTTCGCGGGAGAGGTGGACACTGTTCTCCGCAACGGATTCGACAGACTCTCCCTCAAGGATGCGTACAGCCTGGTCGTTATTCCGGGCAACGTGTTCCAGGACAAGCCTACCCTGCTTCAGTGGGCCAAGATAGCGTACAAGTACAAGGTGATGCTCATCACCGACCACGCCGACGAATACTCGTTCGATGACCTTCAGGCCAATACCGAAGGATACAAGGATAGCGACGCCGAGCTTATGAACGTGGTGATGACCGCCAACTGGATTGTGGGACGTGACTCGGAGAAGATGTCCGAGGATGAGGCTGACGAGAAGGCATTCTACATCAGTCCGTCCGGTGCCCTTGCAGGCAAGCTCTATGACGAGAGCGCCAATATGGCTCAGGGTGCGGGCGGAAAGAAGTACGGTACCCTCGATGGTGTCAAGGGCGTGAAGCTCGACTTGCTCAAGTCCGAGATTGCGGCTCTGATGGACAATCAGGTGATTCCTATGGTATATTCCGAAGGCCGCGTGATGGCTTTCAACAACACCACTCTCTACAACGGCGACCTCACCGCTATGAAAGAATATCCCATAGTGCGCGTTTTCGACTGGGTGAAGAAGGTGCTTATGAACTACGTGCACGAGGTGGCGCTGGAGAACTGGGATCCGTACAATTCCCCGAAGAACCTCAAATCCAAGCTTCAGGCTTTCCTCAACGATTACAAGGGTTACGGCAACCTGTTCCAGGATTATGAAATCAAGGAGCCCCAGCAGGATCCCGTGACCAAGCGCATTACCTGCGACATATCGCTCACTCCTTTCTATTCGGCGAAGAACTTCATCATCAAGGTCAGCGCCGACAAGAAGGACAAGGATGCCCAGATGGCATAGACCGAAACAGCTACAACAAATTTTAAATTTATAAAGTATGGCAACAACACCTGTTACATTAAGCATTAGCGGATATGCTGAACGTGAAGTCCAGATGATATCCTTTGAATTCGATCAGGCAACCGGCCTTGATGGTCAGATGAGCGGCATTCCCCGCGGAGGAATGATTTCTTTCAGGCTGAAAGCCCTCAATGACGGCAATTCGGAACTCTGCGCCTGGATGCTTGAAAGATCCCTTCCGAAAGACGGAAAGGTGGTTTTCCTTGAGACCAGGACCGCAAAGAAGATGAAGGAAATCAACTTCAAGAATGCGTATTGCGTCAACTATCAGGAGATATGGAAAGAAGGCGAAGGCCACGTGGAACTGTTGACAATCACTTGCAAGGAGATTGATTTCGCCGGTGTGAAGTTCACGAACCAATGGAAATAATGATTAATCTTTAAAATCTTACTATTATGGCAGACAATATGACACCCGTAACCTTCGAGGTGAAAGACTTCGCTCCCAGGGAGGTCCTGAGTGTGGAATATGAGTTCAACCGCGAGACGGATATGGAAGGGCAACTTGCAGGAATCCCCCGCGGAGGATTTATCAAGATAAGGGTCAAGGCTCTCAATGACGGCAACGCCGAGTTGCTCGGATGGATGCTCGATCCTACGGGGCCGAAAGATTTCGAACTCAAATACGTCAGCACCATTGACGACAAGGCGATGAAGACTATTTCCGGAAAGGAATGCTACTGCATCCACTTCATTGAAAAATGGGAAGAGGGTAAGGGCCACTTCGAGGAGATCACTCTGGCCTGCAAGGAACTTGACAATGCGGGCGCTCAATACGTCAACCCCTGGAATTAATCTGACTGTTGTTTTTCTATCCAAGCCCCTTGCCGGGGCTTGGATATTTGCGTAAAATTTATTTATGGCTCTGTCTGCATTGCTCAAGTTCGGTGACCCGGACAACGGTCTGTATCACAAGATATATATGGTACGCTCCGCCAAGTTGTTTTTCAACCGTCAGCATAGTGGAGTCCTGCCGGATTCGGACTGCCGTTGCTCGAAGATTGTCGTTGAACTTGACGCTCCCGAAAAGGATGATTTGTGGCTGTATGAATGGTACTCCGTCAGGGAAGTGGTGTCCGGCACCGTGGAGATGGAGGAACCGTCTCTGCAGCACGAGACGACTTCCCGTACGGTGGTCTTTCGCGATGCCGTATGCTCGTCCATCAAAGAAACCTATGACATACGGGAGAACAGACAGTTGCGTATGACGGTCGAGTTCGTCGCCCGGACAGTCATTACTGACGAGGTCAGTGTAAGTTATTATCCCGAATTTTAAACCTGAAGACTTATGTTGATAGACGGGACGCTGTTTCTTGAGGACATCACAGGCAACAATTTCTCACCGTCCGGCGCCGCAATCACCGTGCAGCGTCTGGAGTGGACGATATACAGGACTCGGGAGGAACGCGGAATGCCCGGTGACCCTTCGGTGGCATCGGTGAACATCGTTTTGGATCTCGGGGAGAATAATTCGGCAAAGGAGTTTCTGGCGCGGATAAAGAACCCGGAGTGTCACCCTTTTTCCATCATCTTCAACTGCAAGATGGATAATGGGAAAATCAATGACTACCGTAACGGAATGGTGGTATGGGGATATGTGTCGGATTTGAACGAAGCGTATTCCATCGAGTCGGGACGCTGGGGGATGAAAGCCGTTACCACGCTGGAGGTCGTGATTGAAGCAAATGACATCACCTTCCTTGACATTAACGGTGCGCACAAGAAGATTGAGGTGCTCTGAGATTTTCAAACAATTGAACGATGGCAGCAAAGTACTACAGGTTCGAGTTTGTCCCAAAAGCGGGTGACAAGTTTTATATCATAAGCAACAACAGGTCCGGATTGACTACCAGTGGGACCAAGTTGCCTGACGTGAAGTTATCGCCGACAACAACAGTCAAACTGTCCGAATTGCAATGTTCCCTCATTTCAATCGAATATGACAAGAAGGTGTTTTCTCCTTGTTTCGTGAAGGCTGTCGTGTCGATGTCCACAGCCCAAGGCGGCACCCCAATCAATCCGAATGATGTGCTTCCCGCCCTTTGCACCTTGTTCTCAGGTCTGAAGACCAACTGGGGATATTCCGACAAGGATACGGTCGCGGCCACTCCGGAAGGGTTTCTCGGCGAGGATTTCTTCGTAATGAGCGCCAAACCGTATTACGATTACAACAACGGCGAATGCAGACTTACGCTGGAGATATACAGTCGTGACAAACTGCTTGCCGTGGACAAATACAGCCGCAGTTATCTTGACTGCAAACTCGGCGAAGACATATTGAAAGGTACGGTAGATGCGTCGGGCACAGGGCCGCTGAAGTCCTACGAAGTCGGCTGTCTTGTCGGACCGGAGCGTATGCAGATAACAGGATATGACTTGACGGACTCAACCACCAAAAAAAACGTCCCTACGGAGCTCAAGATTCCGTACAAGGTTCAGTATAATGAAGATTTCTATTCTTTCGTGAGCAGGATAGCCTGCCGCTATGGTGAATTTCTCTTTTTCGAAGGAGGAAAACTCACTCTCGGTCTGGACAAGGTCAATCCCGCAGCGACTGGGGGGAACGTCACCAGACTCAAACTGAAAGGCAGCGACAAGCAGGTACGCTCGATGGAATACCCCTCCGGCGAAGTCAACGGTCTGACAGTCACGGGCCATTACAGGAACTATCGTGACAAGGTGGGTTATTCCACTGCGGCTCTTACGTACAATGAAGACGATGCATACGATGAGTATTTCGACGTGCTGCCGAACAAGGGTCCTACGAGTTTGTCCACTGAAAAGGCCTGGGGCAATTATATCGGTCCGGTGCTGAGCTATCTTTTCCCCGGCATCAGTAAATTGAGGCACGGACAAAGGTTCCTCGGCGCTGAGACTCTGGCCAAATTCACCTTGGAAACGGCGCTCGCACTCGAGCAGGACGGTACTCGCGCCGTGTATGTGAACAACAATTACAAAGCCAACGTTTTCGACAATGCCGGGAAAAACGCCTCGAAGTACAAGGCGACCGAGCAGTTGGACAGCGACAAGAACATAAGGCAGTTCTCTTCCATTTCAGAAAACGTCAAGAATCTTATGGGCGCGTTTTTCACGACCATACGGGAGCGTGAAAAATATGTCGCTGCCCATACCATAAAACTTAATATGGAGCCGGGCAGCGTCAATCTCAAAGTCGGGGATTATGTCGCGTTTGATGCCGCGGCGACGACTGTCTATGTGGTCACCGGCGTCTCGGGGAAAATGGATATGGTCCTGAAGGAGAAGAATATGGAGAGATACTGGCAGTTTCAGGACGCCCAGACCGTGTACCTTGTCCCGAAGCCCGATAAGGGGGAGGTGTTCCTCCCACCGTACAATTCTTGTGTGGAATACAACAGGGTGGCCTCTCAGCCGGCGATAGTTGCCGACGCCTCCGATCCGCGTTACCAGGGAAGGGTGCGCATCAGATACCCGTGGCAGTCTGAAAAAGACGATCCGTCCCCGTGGATAAGGGTGGTGGCTCCGATGGCCACGAAAGAGGGGGGCGTGTCATTCAGACCTTCTCCTGGGGATGAAGTGATGGTGAACTATCTGGGCGGCAACGTTGACCGTCCGTACGTGGAAGGCTCGCTTTTCAATGAGGACCACAAGCCCAGCGTGAGACTTTACAGCCCTTTCAACCGGACCATACGTTCGGAGACGGGGCAGCGAATCAATTTCAGGGGTGGCACTGTAGAGCCGTGGATTTCTTCTATGATTCCCCTCGCGGGATTCATCATACCGCTCTATCCCACAATGTACGCGGGCCTTACAAAAGTTATTGATAACGCGGATGCGCTGAAGAGTCTCCACGGAATCGTGGAGATAAGTGACACTTATGGATTCTGGACCATAAAGGGGGATACGGCCGCTAGGTCGGTGGTCGTTGATTCCCTGCTTGGTAAGGTGACTGTAAGTGCGCTGACGGGCATCTCGATAGAGGCGCCGCACGGCGACATAAAGATTATAGGTAAAAACATCGACATCGAGGCCCGGAACAATATCCGCATAGAATCGGGCATCGCAATAAAGGAGGCGCTGGCTGCCAACCTGAAGACCAAGAAATTCGCCGCGCAGACACTCGGCGGGGCTGCCATTGCCGTTGCTGAAGGTCTTCTCGCAGACGTTCTACTCAAGAAGGTGGATATGTCTCTCATACGTGCCATATATGAAGCCATTTACGAGCCTATGGAAGGTACGCTGGAGGTGAAGTCGAACAGATTCCTCCGTCTGGAAGCCGGTGAAGGCTCCGCTTTCAGTGGGGAGGCCAATTCGGCTGATTTCATCTCGAAAGAAGACAAGGAGCGGTTTGAGTCGAAGAGTATGGAATTCAAGATAGATGGCATTAGTGAGGTCGTAAAGAAATGCAAGGCGTTTGTTGAGTTATACAGCGCCACGTTCGTCAGCGACGCTTTGCTTATACTTGCCAGGATGGAAACATACGATGAGTACTTAAACGTGATTCTGAGGGATGGGATTATGAAAAAGCTTCTCGGGGACGGTAGCAAGGCGATGTCTGTCGTGGAGAATGCATTGAAATCCGCAAAGGAAAAAACTGCGAGTGAATTGGAACGCGAAATCAGCAGTGCGCTTGATGAAGCAAAAGCACCTTTAGAAAATCAAAATAAGAATGGGAATGCAGATGACAAAGACGAGAGCAGTAATGAATCTATTGTGATCGATGCAAACATAAGCAATCAACCAGCCATCAATAACGCCCAGAACGAACTGATTAAAATAAGTCAAGATCTCCTTTCCCTGACTAATATGGCTAACCAATTCTCATACAAATACAGGAATCTGAAGAAATGGATATCTAAGGATTACGAGAAAGTTTTGAATCTCACCGATATGCAGAAATTGTTCGCCGATTTGATTGACGAACAGTTGCTTGGATATCTCAACACCAGGAGCAAACCGACTAAGGGCGAGCTGAAGTCACGAATCGACCCCAAGGTGATATTCAGAAAGGCCTGCTCTAATTATCTGAAGAGCTTCAAAGATCTCGCCTTTACTCCGCCGGCAGACGGTGATATGGCCGATGATGACGCATGGGCGGATGCCGTATGCGCGATAACGTTCGCGCAGGATCAGCTTGCCGATAAAAAAATGTCCGATCTTGCGGCCGGCCTGGCGGATAAGTTTAAAAAGAAATATACAATAAAGAATTACAATGAGCAGAACCTGTGGAATCACAAGAGCCGGGGAAGGATACTGATATCGGAGGACCTCGGAATCACCCATACTATCACCACTGCAGGATCGATTGAAACGAAAAATGCGGACGGGGCTGAGTCTAAAACCTTACCTAAACTCAGGAAGATTCTGTTTGATAACGATGGGCTGATTCCTTCGATGGATGATCTGATTGCCAAAGGAAAGGAGGAGCAAAATGAAGAGCCCAGCCAGCCCCTGGTAGCCGAAGAAAATGATTAAAAGAGCAGGACAATGGACTTTATCATAGACGATTGGAAAAAGACGATGCAGGATTTCAATGACTGCATCGAAAAGAGTCTGGACGAAATCAGAAGTTGCAAGGCTGCAGTTCAGGCCATCACTCCCGAATATGTCAATCAGAAAAGGCCAGGCAAATATATCAGGGATGACAATCGCATAGTGCTGTCTGCTCCGGAGATTGTCATAGGCAATCTGGATAAGGACGGACATCTCTGGGCGGGGGCGGGTTCGACCGTCGTAATCAGGTCAAACGACATATCCATCGAAGCCACTTCCGGGATGCCCGGATGCGGAGGTGTCATTACGAACAGGGCATCCAGCATACGCAGCATTGCGGTGGATCCCGGCATAGACGGTCTGGAGAACGTCGTCGGGGAAGTGTCGGAAATCATCAGCCACGGACGTTCGGTGTGCATAAGTTCCAATGACGAGATAGGGGCATTCTCCAGCCCTGCCGCGGCAAATGCCGGTGTCACCATCCATTCGGACACCGCACTGGTCCTGGATGCATCGAAATCTGTAGCCGGAAAGAAGAAATCGCTGGACAGCGGCATTTCAGCGCTCAAGAATCACAAAGCGGAGCAGAAGCAGAATGTGGGGGCACTCAAATCGAGACTGGACGAGCTTCTTAAGAGGATGCAGAAGATTCTGAAGGACAATGACGAGCGGAGTGACGACTTGGATGACTTGCGTTCTTCCGTGGGTTCCATCGATGATATGCGTATGGATTTCGAACGCGTTTCGGTGGTGCTGTCTTCCGTTTTGAAGGAATATACGGAGAGCCTTTCGGCTCTAGCCGAGACGTGCAGGGTCATAAACAGTCTCGAAGCGCAGAAAAACGGGCTTCCGGATGAAAGCAAGTTCAAGGAGAAGCCGACGGGGGCATCCATATCCCTTAACGGTGAGAAAATAAGCCTCGTTTCGAAAGACGGGGACGGGAACGTCAGGACTTCTTACGGTTCCGGAGTCAGCGTGCAGGCCTGCAACGTTTCCATATCTTCCAAGGATAACGACAACGCGCTGCTTAAAAACGGCCGTATAGGGCTGAGCGCCAAGGATATAGAGATATCTACGGCGAATACGAAGTTCAAGGACCTCTCCAAACTGGATGAGGCAGACATCACAGCTGAAGGTAATGTCCGGATACTTTCGAAGCAGGTGGCGATGGGGGCCGCCGACGATGAGTCCAA
>JAKSKB010000053.1 GCA_024401975.1 Bacteroidales bacterium
TTTCGCTCACTCCGACACGGCGCTGAGGCGCCTTATTAGAGTCAACCCCTTTTGTCTTACCCCCGCTGCTGACGCAGCCGCCCCGGTGGGGCATGCCGCCTGCACTTCGTTCCAGCGGGTGTCTCCGTGGCTCAATGTTCATTTCGCTCACTCCGACACGGCGCTGAGGCGCCTTATTAGTCAACCCCTTTTTCTTTATCTAATCCTTAACATTGCTACACTCAGAGCCTCAAACGTAGCAATTTACCTGTAATTCATTGATTTTGCCACTTGAAAGGCTCGGCTTTGGGAGACGGGATTGACTGGATGAGACGAAGTGTGTCTTTCGTTGAAAAGCAGTCCGTCTTATAAGTCTTCCCGTCCGAAGCAAGCAATTTCAGTCCGTGACAATTCGTCACGACCTCGCTTCCTTCGTTCTTTAAACGCTGTTTCAGTTTTCTCCAATAAGCTCCTGGATCTTTTCCAGCAGATTCTGACAGAGCATAGCAAACATCAACTGCGGAGAAAAACCATTCTTCACTCTCCGCATCCCAGGCATATCTTATGCGCCTGTCTTCAAACAACTTGATTTTATTCTCCATAACGTCATCTATTTGTTCGGTAAAGATAGTGATTTCCCATCACCACATCAAGCCAAGTTCTATTATTTTCAATGAATTTGACCACCTCCCTGAACCCCGCCCAGAGGTTCAATATTTCGAACATTAGGGGAGCTCCAATATTATTTATTTTCAAGTTATCTCAATATGCATTCCATGGCGCTATGGGATGACAACGCACTCGGTGGACTTTTTCCATAACTTGAAATACTCGCAACTCCGCGAAGTTATTCGATAGCGGGACAGCTCTTCTCAAATCTTACGGCTTCAGGCACCTGAACCTTAATCTTCACGCAGTCATCGAGCACCCTGCCCCCATTAAGTCTGATAACCTTCAGCGCATGACCGAAAGAAATCTCGTAAGTCCTGTTGAGAGAGAGATTTGTGTAAGCGAAATTGATGTCCTCTACATCGGAAAGGCCGGCTTTGAACTGCTCAGGTATGCTGCTGTAGCCGATCATTGTTCCAAGAATACCTGCAGCAGATGCCGGGTTGCAGTCTGAATCCTGACCGCAGCGGGTGCTGATTTCCATTGTCTTCCCATAATCCCCGGCACCGTAGAGAAGCCCCATTGCAACGTATGCGCTGTTGATTTTCGCATCGATATTGAAATCATTCCCCCTGCCGTGGGGACAAGTGGTTACATGTCCCCATTTGTCCTGCACAAGTTGCCATGTGGCCTTCCAGTCATCGGGATTCTCCTTCCACCAGTTGATGACATCAGTGAGACATGCATGGAAATCACTCTGTTCGGGGATGGTTTTGAGCCCTTCCCGGACAATGTAGGCGATATCGTCATTTACAAATGCCAGCGCATACATTGATGCCATATATACGCCACCATACCAGCCGTCACCATAGTTCATGATGTGGCCGATGCTGTCTGTATAATATGTTGCCGCATTCACCATACCTGGAGCCATAAGGCCGGCATAGTCAGCCTCTATCTGGAAGTCTATGTCATCGCAGTGATCATTATATTTCCAGTGTCCGGAACCGGGTGGCATCATGCCGTTGAGAATGTTGGTGCGGGCAGCCATATTCGCATGCCACAAAGGATACGGAGCGTATGCCATCGCTTTTGCAAACTCTGCCGCAGGTGCATCGAGGCCGAGATCCTCAAATACCTGGACAAATGTCAAATCCATATAGACATCGTCATAAAGTCCGGGGGCATTGTCGAAATACCATTTGATACGGTCAGAAGGAAGTTCAAGGGCAATGCTGTCCGGAATCATTCTGCCCTGATAGCGGAATTCGGTAGGACCGCCGTAAGTACAGCCGATAACCTGGGAAGCCCAGCCGCCTTTGATCTTGTCCATAAGATTGTCTTTGGAGAGAGTGACTGTGCGACCGCATGAAGCACAAACGAGTGCCGCCAGGCAGACAAGAAGTCTTTTCACAAGTTTTATGTTTGTTTGATTTATTTTAAGGGAAATCACTTGCAGGAAAGTTCCGTCACGTAGGCCTTCAGGGCCTCGCGGTCGTTTTCCATAGGGGAAGATATGCGCGGGAGCGTCATTATGCGCTTGAAAGCATCCGGAAGTTCCGGACAGATACCTATACTACGTTCAATCACAGTACTGAACTTTGCCGCATGCGCCGTGGAAAGCCAGAAACCGGAAGCGTCGAAATACTTGTAATTGAGGTAGCCGATTGCACTGTGGGGGTCGGAGACATATCCGTAATGACTGTACATTTCCGCGATTCCGGCCTCTATTTCGGCATCGGAGAAACTTTTGCCACTTACAAATGAGCGAACGGCAGCGGCGTCACCGTCAAACAGGTACATCATTCTCTCGAAGTTGCTCGGTGCACCGACATCCATGGCATTGGCAACGGTCTGCACCGACGGACGAGGCGAATAGGGCGCACCGTCAAGAAACTGCGGCACCACGTCGTTGGCATTTGCACCCGCAATGAATCGTCGTACAGGCATACCGGTTTTCCATGCAAGCATAGCGGCGGTGATATTACCGTAATTACCGCTCGGAACGACGATATCAGGAGCATTCCGGGATGCAGATGTAGATTTGCACCATTGACTCCAACCATAGAAGTAATAGAAAGATTGCGGTATCCACCGCAGTATATTTATCGAATTGGCGGAAGTGATGCGTACGCGTGAGCGGAGTTCGGCATCAGAGAACATCTCCTTGACAAGCCGTTGACAGTCATCGAAACAACCGTTTACGCGGAGCGGGAAGATATTCCCGCCGAGCGTGGTCATCTGTGCTTCCTGAAGGTCGCTCACCTTGCCGTCCGGATAGAGAATCACGACCTTGACGCCGTCAACGTTCCAGAAACCGTGGGCCACGGCACTGCCGGTATCACCGGAAGTTGCAGTAAGTACGATGACAGGATCCCCTCCCCTGTTCAGCAGACTGGACATCCGTCCCATAAAGCGGCCTCCGAAATCCTTGAAGGCAAATGTCGGTCCATGGAAAAGCTGCAGGGTGCACAACCCGTCAGCCAACTCATAAAGGGGGACTTCAAAATTGAACGCATCCCTGACGAGAGCATCAAGTACGGCGGCATCTGCATCTTCGCCGAAAAAGAGCGAAGCAAGGTAGGCAGCCATTGCGGCGAATGATTCATCGGCCAGGCTGCGGACTTTGTCCATATCAACCGCCGGATATCTTTCGGGCATGAAGAGTCCGCCGTCCGGAGCAAGTCCGAGGAATGCCGCATCTTTCAGACAGAAAGGATGCTTCCTTTCCGTATCCCTGGTACTGTAATACAACATATTATGTTATTCAGCCACACGCGCTCCCCTATCTGAGACGCTCGCTGTATAGACACGCGAGTCAATACCGAGGAACGCAAAATGTTCTTTCATTATTTCCGCCACTTTCACAGCCGTGGCATCATCCTTCGAAAGCGCGAAGACGGACGGACCGGAACCGGCAATATTCATCGCAAGGGCACCGTCCTTGAGGACCTTGTCCCTGAGAATTTCGAACCCGGGTATGAAGCTCTTGCGACAAGGCTCCGCGACAATATCCACCATCGAACGCCCTACAAGGTCAATGTCACCGAGGGTGAGTCCGGCGACAAGACCGCCGACATTGCCCCACTGGCGCACCGCGTCGCGCACCGGGATTTCCTTGGGCATCACCTCGCGCGCCATCTTCGTACTCACCATTATGTCAGGGTGCGCGACAGAGCAATGAAAACCCGGAGGAACAGGCAACTTAATCATATCCAGCGGCTTGTATCCGCGGATGAGCACGACGCCACCCATAAGGCAGGGAGCCACGTTGTCGGCGTGGGCGACACCGCCGCTGATAAGTTTCTCCCCTTCCATCGCGAATTCCACGAGTTTTTCGATTGAGAAAGGCTTGCCGAGAAGTTCGTTCAAAGCGAACACCGCAGCGCTGGAAGAAGCGGCGCTGGAACCTATGCCGCTGCCCGGATGTATCTTGGACTCTATGATGACCTTCACCTTCATAGGCTTGCCGTAGGAGGCAAGGAACGCCATTATCGCCGGTGTGATGACATTGTCCTCTACGTTTGCAGGAAGGGGCACACCGCTCCTGTTCTCGATGTCAAGACCGAGTCCTTCATCAATTCCTACACACATCAGGTCTCCGACCGCGTCCATAACCATACCCATCACATCGAAGCCGCAACCCAGATTAGCCACGGAAGCCGGAGCAAATACACGAATACTTTTCATCAATACACTGCTGAATAACTGCAAAAATAAGAAAAATCGGCATAAAATGTCAACTGCGGTCCGTTCATTGTCCATCCGTCATCCCCGCAACGGATGATGTATGACGAATCACCGGAGCGATGGTGATGCTCCAACTTTCTTCCCGGATAGGGAAAATATACTTGTCCATAGGCTTCGGTCCGCATGAAGCGCCACCGAGACCGAGCTGACGCAAATCGAGATTGAGACAGATTTCCTCTCTCGGCTCCTTTATATTGTCAAAACGCGTCTGACCGTCGCGGTGACGGGCAAATTCAAGGTCCTCCCAATCATAATGCAGAGCCTGCACGAACATAGGCACATCCGCGGAGAATCTGACTCCTTCACCACTCGCGTCAGTGAATTCCACCCAGCGCACGTCTGACTTGTAACCGTTGTCCTGGGGCCTGATATACGGCTCATACTGTTCAGTCACGGTGGAAGAATACCTGCCGATGAAACTGCCGGTCTTGCGGTCCACGTAATTTTCCCAAGGTCCGCATCCATACCACGACATGTTCTCGAGACTCTTGTCAAGCACCCATGAAAGTCCCAGACGGGGAAGGCTCTGAGGCATGTGCCCGTATGGAGTAACCGTATTGGACAATGTCACGGTTCCGTCAGTCGCAAACTTCCATACAACATTGTGCGCAAATCCTGCGGATTTGGTTCCGGAAGCATCCACATTTCCGATAACCTCGACAGAACCGTCCGGGTTCTGCACGACGCTGATTTTCCCGCCATGATAATTCATCCGGGTAAGGCCATAAGCGTAGAAATCACCGTCCACTCCCTCAGGAGCATCCCATCCGTCCCTGAGCCAACTGTCGTTATCGACAAGGGCACGCATGCAAGTAACCCTGGGGCCTGCCGCAGCGCCGGTCTTCGCATCAAGAATCTGTTTGCCGTTCACGGCGAGCGAGACCACGTTACCGCTCTTCCGGCAGAACACAACCTTGAGGGCACCGTCAATCACAGTGACAGTCTTCTCGTCCTCAGTGAGTTGAGGCCTGACAAAAACTGTCCCGAGAGCCTTTGCGGGTACTTCATTGACCAGTGTCAGCTGATCGGAAGCGATGACAAAACCGCGGTCCGCCCATATGGTAGGATTCTTGAGCTTGAAATATACGTTCAAGAAATATTCCTTTCCCGCCTTGAAATCGTATCCGAAGGAAGGAAGAGCGACCTCAACCTTTTCGAGAGGCTTTACTGAAGGCACGTCCCACACGCCGGAAGCCACCTCGACACCATCCTCGACAAGTGACCACGAAGCATCGAAAGCCTTGGTATCGGTGAATGAAAAACGGTTCCACACCTCGGCCTTGCCGGAAGAAGCATCCTTGATTGATACCGCAATCTGACGATAGACATGTCCTACCTCGATGAGTTTCGCAGTCACCTCCCGGTCAGGGCGTATCACACCGTTGCAGCAAAAATTACCGGAATTGGGACGTTCGTCGTAGTCTGCACCGAATGCATAGACCCACTCAGGCTTGCCGTCCTTGTCATAGCGCCCGGTATATTTGATGAGGGCCTGATCAACCCAGTCCCAGATACAACCGCCGAGCAGCGATTCGCTGGAATAGAAGGCATCCCAGTATTCCTCGAAATTACCTATTGCGTTACCCATGGCATGGGCATACTCACACATGAAGAACGGCTTGCCTCTGGACTGACCGTTATCGGTCTTATTCTTGTCTGCCGGGTCTGCGGCTTCGTCTCCAAGCCGGCCTCTTTCGTAAAGCCACTCCACCGTAGGATACATACGGCTGTCTACGTCAGCGTCAGGATTGCCGCGCTCCCAATGTACCGGACGGGTTGGATCGATGCCTTTAACGGCATCACGCGCGTTGATGAAGCATTTTCCGTGACCGGTCTCGTTGCCGAGTGACCAGAACATGATTGAAGGGTGATTGCGATAGTTCATCACATGATTGACATTGCGCTCGACTATGCTCTTGTTCCACTTCCCGTCCTTTCCGAGCCCCTTCTCGTCGTAGCCCATGCCGTGACCTTCCACATTGGCCTCAGCAACCAGGTATATGCCGTATTTGTCACAGAGGTCATACCAGGTATGATGATTCGGATAGTGGCTGGTACGGACCGTGTTGATATTGTGGCGTTTCATCAGGAGGATGTCCTGAAGCATCTCCTCTCCGGTGATGGTGCGTCCGTTTGACGCGGTATGCTCATGCCTGTTGACACCTTTGAACTTGATTTTCTTGCCGTTGACAAGGACTGTATTGCCGGAAATCTCAATCTGCTTGATGCCGACTTTGGCGGAGCGGATATCTTCGCCAGCCCTGATTACGAGAGTGTAGAGATACGGATCCTCTGCACTCCATAGATGAGGCTTGCGAAGGATGACGGAACTCTCGGCTCCCTTGAACGAAGCCACCTTCTTGAACGAAGCGTCATAGAGGTCGGCACTGATTTTCCGGGAGCCGGCCTTCACACTGAGATCCACCTTCGCATCACAATATGAATTGATAAGCGTTGTCCTGAAATAGAAATCTTCGATGGCAGCCTTCGGCATTGCGATGAGCGTGACGTCACGATAAATACCGGAGAACCGGAACATGTCCTGATCCTCCAGATAGGAACCGTCGCACCAGCGGTACACCTCTACGGCAAGAAGATTCTTCCCCGGCCTGACATAAGAGGTTATATCGAACTCGGAAGGGAGTTTCGCATCTTCGGCGTAACCGACTTTCTCTCCGTTCACCCATACGAAATAAGCGGAATAGACACCGTCGAACCTCAATATCACGTTGCGTCCCTCCCATGCCTCGGGTACAGTGAACTCCGTCCTGTAAGAAGATACAGGGTCATAGTCTGAAGTTCCGAAACAATAATCGCGGATATACGGAGGATCCGCCTTGTGAGGATACGTGACATTAGTATATCCCGGTGCTCCGAAACCCCTCATCTCCACGCAACTAGGTACGTCTATGGTCTGCCATGCGGAATCGTCAAACCCTACTTTATAGAAATCCTTCACTCTTCTGGCAGGATCGCCGACCCAGCTGATTTTCCAGTCGCCGTTGAGTGACTGTACATAAGGGGTCACAGGTTCGAGTGCATCCGTAAGAGCATCTGACACGCCGGACAGAGGCATTGAATATGCGCGTGCCGGATTCCGGTTGATACTGTTCACGTCAGGATTCTCAAGTTCCTGAGGCAATTGTGCGAAAGCCGCGCCGTAAATCAGAAGCGCAGTCATTGCAAGAAATGCAGTCAATCTTCTTTTCATATAATTGTTTTAATTTCGACCATATGAGGTTGTCTACCAAACTTTCATCCCGCTGACAACGGCGGAATCAAACGGACCCGCGAATGTGACCGGATGCCGCTGCGCTCCGGTGTAATCCCTGTCCATACAGACAGTCGTGCCGTCAGCGTTTTCATACGCCCAATCGCTCAACTTCGCATGCCCGAGACGGTTTCCGTCCAGAAAAGCATCGACTTCTGCAGCCTCGAATCCTTTTATGCTGAGCCGCACGCCATCCTCTTTTACTTCAATCTCCACGTCCGGTTTTTCACAAGTCATATTTCCTTCGACCATTATAGGCCACTCGGCATCGGCATATGCATCCAAACCATAGACACAATCCTCTTTGTCCCCGATGAAAAATATATTGTTTATGAAACGGTTGTCCGATGCCGTAATTCTATACAGACCTTTGATTCCGGTCGTATGGGCAAGGTGATATGGAGTGTATCTGTCATCACCCCTCGCGTTGATGCTCCCCCCGATGATATTGTGAAGATAGGCGCCGCTCTCCGACCAGTCCCAAAGGGCGCATTCGGACAACATTATATTGTTGTCGCACACATAAGGACCATGGTCAACTTCGTAGAACAGGTCCATATAGACATTGTCATAGAACAAATTGCCGGATATTCTGGAACCTTGGGCCATCCAGTCCATCCATATGCCCTTCTGGCAGTTATTTATGAGGTTGTTATGAATATATGCGTCAATGGCCGCGTGCAGCTTGATTCCGGAAATCTCCGCACCATTGAACTGGCACTTGACCCAAACGTCGTGGATATGATTGCCATATATCTCTGCAAATGAGCCCCCCATACTCCCACAAATGCCAGTCTGCTCGCAATAATATATCTCGTTGTTTCTGATGATATGGGAGCCTACATTGTCCTTGTTCCACCCTTTCCTGATTGCATTCAGGGTGCATTCGATGTATTCCGTCGCCCCGTCGAAATGACGCTGGTTCCACAGATTGTGACCGGTGGAGGCCTGTTTCCCGATGGAAATGCCGTTGCAGCGGGAATTGAAGATGACATTGTCCTCGATAATCCAGCCCTTGGCCCAATGTACTCCAACCATTCCTATCTGTTCAGCGGTAGGAGCCCCCCACTGCGTCGCAGCCTGACTTATGCGGAATCCCCTGACAGTTATGTAGTTGATACCTTCACGAGTAGGATAGAAGCACGTCGGTCGAAAAGTCACCTCTACATTTTCCTTCCTGGGGTCGGCGTCTCCGAAATTGGCATATACAGTGGTGTTGTCCGCATCCACTTCCGCATACCATACGAGCACCGACCCGTCAGGATCACGCCGGCTTTTTATCGGTTCCGGACGAGCCACCTGCTCATAGCACGTAACCTCATAAAGGGAAAGCTCGTTGAGATATACTTCCGCAGTGTGATGATTCCAACCGTGATTGTCGAACCAGTCTCCTTCAATAAGTTGTGTGAACGGATTATAATTTCCGAAACGTCCGTTAGGGATAACGGCTGTCCAGACCCCGTCCTTCCCCTTTTTCCAGTTGGAAACAGGTTCAGACCCCTTTATCTCCACGACTTCTCCTTCCGCTGCGCGGTAGAGGATACGTCGTGAATCGTCAATTCCGCCGAAAAACGGATTCACCCATTCCCGGTATATGCCGGAATGAACGGTCACGGTATCACCGGGCATAGCTTTCTGCGCTGCGGCGTCAATCGTCTTCAACGGGGCACAGGCGTCACCTGCTGCGGCATCGCTGCCCGCAGGAGAGACGTGATATTCTATTGCTCCCGCACAAAGACACGTGAGCAGGAAAACAGAAGAGATACAATAAGTTTTGCGGTTCATAAAATTTGTTTCATTTGACTCAGGTCACGAAGCATCCGACTACTTCCGGGGTTTTATGATCGCTGCGAAGCCGCCGGTCGGCACACAGCTGACACTGAGGTGATCTGAAACTTTGACGATGGACTCGGAACATACGATGCCGTTAGGATTGCTTTCCGAATCGGAGGCGTCGTGATACAGAGTCATATCGTAATCACCCTCACCGAGGAAATCTGCATCGAATGCGAATTCATGCCCTGATTTGCTATTGCCTATGGCTCCAAGATACCAGTCACTTCCGCTCCTGCGGGCGACAAGAATGCATTCTCCCGGCTGCGCGACGAGTACGCGAGTCTCATCCCAGACCGTAGGCACCTGACGGATGAAGTCGAAACCTTTCTGACCTTCGTATGCGGCAGGAGTGTCCGAGACAAGATGCAGGGCGCTTTCGTAAACGACATACATCGCGAGCATATGGCTCCGGGTATTGGTCACCACAGGCCTGAGATTGACAGGCTCGTAGTCTTCCATCGTAACAGCACGGAATCCTCCCAAATGGTAGTCCGCAGAACCAGCCAAGCAGCGGGTGAAAGCAAGGTCCAAATCGTGGTCAGCGCCAAGCTGACGTCCATTCCACTTATAGACCTCATAATTAAGGGTATTCTCCCTGGTAAACTCACACGGGTATGTGCGCTGCAGACCGGACGGTTTGCAGCTTCCGTGGAACTGGATATGGAGGTGATACTTCATACCAAGTTCCAAGGCTTTCTTCTGGAAGTCTATCATTTCCTGGTCATCACGGTCCATATAGTCTATCATCATACCTTTGATACCCCATTCGCTGTACTGCCTGAAAGTCTCCTCGATATTTTTCGAGAGAGGTTTCCAATGGACCCACACACGCATTTTAACTCCTTTTTCGGCGGCATATCGACAGATGGGTTCAATCTCGAAACCGGGGCAGAGACGACTGGCGTCATCAGTGTCCTTCGGACGTCCAGTCGAACTCCCTTCATTGTAGAACCACGGGTATTCGCGGTCATTCTCATCGATGATTCCGGTGATGGAATGGTATGGGATGCCATATTTGGCGCAGAAATCAATGAAATAGGTATTGATATTGTAGTTGATGGTGTTTATGTCACCTTTTTTCATTTCAGCAGGTGCCTGGTATCCACACCACCACGGCCAGGTTGCCTTTCCGGGATTGAGCCATGACAGGTCCTGCTCCGGACATGGGTCACAGAGAGTAGTGAGAATATTGGACTCCAAAAGGGCTCCGGCTCTGTCGGAAATGAGGAATACCCGCCAGGGACTTCGGTGCGGCAGATCACCGATGACGCTGAGTCCGGAGTCATCCAAACGCGGAGACAGGACTCCGGTGAGCATCCCGTTCGTGCTGCGAATCATCATTCCGGCATAATCCACTACGTCAGCTTCAGTGACGGCCATATATTTGCCCGAAGGGAATGACATAAATACCGGCATATCCATAAGAAGGCTGTCCTCGTATGCGCTCAAAGGAGCGGTCTTATAATTCGCCTCATGCGAACTGATGAATCCCGCCACAATCA
>JAKSKB010000054.1 GCA_024401975.1 Bacteroidales bacterium
CAGCAGACAGCACCATATTGCACCTGCCCCTCATCACTTCCCATACGTCCGGGTTCTTCTTGTGAGGCATTATGCTGGAACCGGTCGTGAGCGAATCCGGAAAACGGATGAATGCGAAATTGGGGCACATATACATACAGCAATCCGATGCAAGTTTGTTGAGAGTCAGCGCTATACCGCCTATGGCAGAAGCGACGCACCTTTCAGTCCTGCCACGGCCCATCTGGGCGGCAATGCTGTTGTAATCAGGAGACGCGAAACCGAGAAGTGATGTGGTCATCTCCCTGTCGAGAGGGAATGAATTGCCATAACCGGCAGACGATCCGAGAGGATTGCGGTTCACCACGCGGAAAGCCCCCTGCATCATATACATATCGTTCACGAGGCATTCCGCGTAAGCTCCGAACCAGAGCCCGAAGGATGAAGGCATCGCAATCTGTCCGTGAGTATAACCCGGAAGCAGCACTTCCCTGTAGCGTTCGCTCAAAGTGGAAAGCGTGTCGAAAAGATGAGCGACCTTTCCCTTGATACCGAGCAGGCTGTCCTTAAGAAACAGTTTCAAGTCCACCAGCACCTGATCGTTTCTGGAGCGGCCGGAATGTATCTTCTTGCCTGACTCGCCCACCTCACGGGTAAGCATCAGTTCAATCTGCGAATGGATGTCCTCGACATCATCATCAATGCGGAAATCCCCTTTAGCGATAGATTCCCCTATTTTTTCCAAACCTTTCTTCAAGGGCCCGTATTCGTCATCTGTGAGCAGACCGATTGAATTGAGCATCTTAATGTGAGCCAATGAGCCCTGTACGTCATATCCGGCAAGACGGCAGTCAAGTTCGCGGTCTTTTCCGACAGTGAAAGCTTCCACTGCATCGGTACAGGAAGTCCCTTTATTCCAAAGAGTTGCCATAACTTATATAATCAATCCATCAAGTAATTCACAATAAATATCCACGGCCCGTTCCACCTCTGACACGAGTATGAATTCGTCGGCGGAATGCGACCTTTCGGATTCACCGGGCCCCATTTTCAGGGTCGGGAAACTACATCTGGTCTGGTTGGAAGCGGTCGGGGAACCGTATGTTTCCAATCCCATCGACATCCCCTTACTGACAGCGGGATGAGACAGGTCTATCCTGGAGCAGTTGTGTTTCATCGAGCGCGGAGTCACTTCGCAGCTGACGTGCCCGCGTATGACGGAAAGCACTTCTTCGTTGCTGCATTCACCGTTGGTACGTACGTCCACGACAAAATGACAGGAATCCGGTACAACGTTGTGCTGCGTACCTGCGTCAATCATAGTGACGTTCATAATCACCGGACCGAGATATTCAGACACGTTGGGGAATTCATAAGTTCTGAACCATTCTATGTCAGGAAGCGCCTTGTAGAGGGCATTGATTCCTTCGGAGCGGGCTGCGTGGCCGCTCTTGCCCCGGACGAGGCAGTCAAGGACGAGCAGACCTTTTTCCGCTACAGCCATACGCATTCCCGTAGGCTCCCCTATGATTCCGAACGATATGTCACCCCACTCCCCTTTCACCATATCTATACCTCCGGTGCCGTTGGTCTCCTCTTCAGCCGTTGCACTGAACACCAGCCGATAGGGCTGTTTCTTTCCGGAAAGCCGCATATAGGTGGCAAGAAGGGCCACGAGACTGCCTCCGTCGTCATTGCTGCCCAGACCGAGTATCCTGTCCCCGTCGCGTATGCCGCAATACGGATCAAAAGAGTATCCCGATGAGGGTTTTACGGTATCCGTATGAGCGTTCAGCAGGATGGACGGACGGCTTCCATCGTCCTTGCACGATTCCATCCAGATGTTGTCACCGCAACGGCGGACTGCCATCCCTTGCGACTCTATCCAGCGTTGCAGATGGTCTGCAACGGCTTTTTCCGAGCCACTCATTGACGGAATGGCTATCATTTGCTGCAAAAGTTCGATGTATCCGTTCATAGCACCACCTCGGTTCCCGCTCCGGCTTTCCCGAATGACTCTGAGCCTGTGATTCTGGCAGACGAAGCCCCTTCACGCAAAGCACGGAGGCAATTGCTTATCTTAGGAATCATACCTCCGGCAATGCTGCCGTCCTTTTTCATACTTTCGAAAGTATCCGACGAGATGCATTTCATCACACTTCCCTTGTCGGCTATGTCCGAGAGCACCCCCGGAAGTTCAAGACAGCACACCAGTTCCGCTTTCAGGGCGGAGGCGACGCTTGCCGCCACAGTGTCGGCATTGGTATTGAGCAGCAAGCCCTTCCCGTCGTGGTTGATGGCGCAAAGGACCGGTACCAGTCCCAGACCGATGAACTTTTCCAATATTCCTGCATTGACTGAAGCCGGAGTGACGTCTCCGACGAATCCGTAATCCTGTACGCTGCCGTCCGAAAGTGATATCGGAGGACGTTTTTTCGCAGTTATCACCGATGCGTCACAGCCGGAAAGACCTATGGCGTTGCAGCCTGCAGATTGGAGAAGGGCGCATATGTGCTTGTTGCACCAGCCCGCATATGCCATAGTGACCGCCTCAAGAGCATCGCTGTCAGTCACGCGACGACCTTCCACCATACGAGGCTCCTGACCGAGGGACTTCTGAAGCCTGCTGGCGGCCACGCCTCCGCCGTGTACCAGTACTTTGAGACCGGGCATAGCTGCAAATCTTTCGCAGAAGACTTTGAGAGCTGTCTCGTCGTCTATGACGTTGCCTCCTATCTTGATGACTGTTATCATTTTAGTCCCTCCAGTATCCTTTTCATCACCACTTGCGCGGAAACGACCCTGTTGGCCGCGTCCTCAGCCGCGAGGCGGCGTGGAGAATCTGTGACCGCATCCGATACTATCATATTTCTCCTGACCGGCAGACAGTGAAGAAAATATGCGTTGTCTGTCACGGCCATATGACGCTCATCCACAGTCCAGCCCATATCCCTGCTGAGAATGCCGCCGTAGGATTCGGGGCGTGTGACACCGGGACAGCTCCAGTTCTTCGCATAAACGAAATCGGCACCTTCCAGCGCCTTCATCTGGTCGTACTCGACCTTCGCATTCCCTACGAACCGCGAATCCAGTTCATACCCTTCCGGATGCGTGATTACAAAATCGACGTCGGCCGCATTCATCCATTCGGCGAATGAATTGGGAACCGCCTGAGGCAGGGCCTTGGGATGGGGTGCCCAGGTCATCACGACCTTCGGACGCTGCTTTGTACGATGCTCTTCGATAGTTATGAGGTCAGCGAATGCCTGACAGGGGTGCACGGTGGCCGATTCGAGACTGATGACAGGCTTGCCGCCGTATTCTATGAATTGATTTATGATTGTTTCATTGTAATCATATTCACGGTCGCTCAGACCGGCGAACGAGCGTACTCCTATGATGTCGCAGTAGCTGGCAATTACAGGGACTGCCTCGCGTATGTGCTCGCTCTTGTCAGAATCCATCACCACTCCCATCTGCGTTTCAAGTTTCCAACTTTCCTGACCTATGTTGAGCACGATGGGGTTCATCCCAAGATTGAGTGCCGCCTTCTGACTGCTGAGCCTGGTACGGAGACTGCTGTTGAAGAATATCAGCATAATGGTCTTGTCCGCCCCCAACTGTTTCCATGCAAGAGGGTTGGCCTTGACCTGCAATGCCTCTTCAAGGGCTTTGTCAAGCGGACCTATGTCCGATACGTGCAGAAATCTATCCATTACAAAATGTCTTTCAATGCGTTTATGAATGTGTCGGCCTCTTCAATCGATAGGCAGAGCGGTGCCAGCAGACGGACCATATTGCTTCCTGCCACTCCTGTGAATATATGCTTTTCGAAAAGCAGGGTTCGGCGAAGAGAAGAAACGTCTTCGTTGAACTCGATTCCTATCATCATTCCCCTTCCTCGCACTTCCTTGATCCGTGGACTCGAAGGAATATTTTCAAGCAAGTGGTTCCCTACATTCAAAGCGTTGTCAACCAACTTCTCATCATCGATTATATCTATCACTGCATTAGCAGCGGCCATAGCCAGGTAGTTGCCTCCGAACGTGGTCCCGAGCATACCTTTCACAGCCTTGAACCGAGGGGAAATCAGTATGCCTCCGCAGGGAAAACCGTTGGCTATGCCTTTGCCCATCGTGATGATGTCCGGCCGGATTCCGTCCCACTGGTGAGCGAAGAAACGTCCGGTGCGGCCATAACCGCTCTGAACTTCATCCAGGATGAGACACGCGCCGTAGCGTTCGGTCAGTTCACGCAAACCCTTAAGAAACCCTTCCGACGGCACGTTGATGCCTCCGCAGCCCTGAATGCCCTCTATTATCACAGCTGAGACGTCTCCGACCGAAAGTTCGCGCTCCACTGCTTCAAGGTCGTTCAATTCGCAGAAAGTCACCTTGTGATTGGCGTTGAAAGGACTTACAATACGAGGATTGTCCGTAAGCGCCACCGCACCCGAGGTCCTTCCGTGAAAGCTCTTGCGGAAGGCTATCATCCTGTCTTTCCCGGTATGGAAGGAAGCGAGTTTTACCGCATTTTCATTGGACTCGGCACCGCTGTTGTCAAGGAAAAGGAAATACTCCGGATAACCGCTGACCTCCCCTATGCGTTTTGCAAGCCTGCTCTGCAGCGGGTTGACTACGCTGTTGGAGTAAAAGCCTATCTTGTCCAGCTGGTCCTTGAGAGCCGCCACGTAACGGGGATGGGTGTGGCCTATGGATATGACGGCGTGACCTCCGTAAAGGTCGAGGTATTCGTTCCCCTTGTTGTCCCACACCTTGCAACCGCGTGCCTTTTCCGGCACGAGATCAAACAGTGAATATACGTCAAATAATTCCATATCAGAATGCAGATGCTTTTAGTTTGAGTCCGGCCGTCTCGTCTATGCCGAACATTATGTTCATATTCTGTACAGCCTGTCCCGAAGCACCTTTGAGAAGGTTGTCTATGACGGATGATATGGCGAGGAGTCCTCCGTGCTTTTCTACGTGGACAAGGCATTTGTTGGTATTTACCACTTGCTTGAGGTCCGGAGACTTTCCGGACAGGAAAGTGAACGGGGCTCCCGAATAGCAGTCGTTGAATATCGAGACTATTTCCTCTTCCGATGCTGCGCATTCGAGAGTCACGCTGGCAAATATCCCTCTGGCGAAATCACCCCGTACAGGCACGAAATTGATTCTGCCCGAATATCCTTCCTGAATGAGGGATACGTTACGCCGTATCTCTTTAAGATGTTGATGTTCAAATACCTTATAAGTGCTGATATTGTTGTTCCGCCAACTGAAATGAGTGGTTTCAGAAGGCCTTGTTCCGGCTCCGGTGCTTCCTGTAATCGCCGTGACATTCACGTCCTCAGGGAGGATTCCCGCTGACGCGAGAGGAAGTATGGCCAGTTGTATGGCAGTGGCAAAGCATCCGGGATTTGCCACTTTCATCGCTCCCCTGACGGAGTCTTTGCGGAATTCGGGAAGCCCGTACACGTAGCCGTTGCTTTCGTCCCTGAAGTCCTGCGCCAGGTCAATTATTCTAAGATTCTCTCCTGCAGCGTGTTCATCCCAGAACTGCGCACTCTTTCCGTGGGCTCCGCAAAGGAACAGGACATCAATGTCATCAAGATTGAAGGAATCGCAGAAATGCAGTTCCGTATCCCCTGTCAGTCCTTCGTGGACATCGGCGACTTTCTTCCCGGCATTGCTTTCGGAATGTACGAAAGAGATGCTGCATTCCGGATGGTTGACAAGTATCCTTATCAGTTCACCGGCCGTATAGCCGGCTCCACCTATTATACCGGCTCTTATCATACGTCCAGTTCCTCAGGATGATTGAGATAGTAAGCGCGGAGAGCCGTCGAGTTGACCTTGATGAATCCTTTGGCATCTTCCGAAGTCCAGCCTTTCGCCCCTTCACCGTATTCGCCCAGCTTGTTTTTCACCAGATCGCAGTCCGAATCGACTCCGACGGTGGAGAAAGAATAGGGACGGAGTTCGAGAGTCACTGTGCCGCTCACGTTGCGTTGGCTGCTTTCCAGCATCGCTTCTATGTCGCGCATCACGGGTTCGAGATACTGGCTCTCGTGGAGGAACATACCGTACCAGTTGCCAACCTGATCCTTCCAGTACTGCTGCCACTTGCTGAGCGTGTACTTTTCCAGGAAACGGTGTGCCCCGATTATGAGCATAGGAGCGGCCGCTTCAAATCCGACGCGTCCCTTGATGCCTATGATAGTGTCACCGACGTGCATGTCACGACCTATGCCGTATGCGGCTCCTATGCGTTCGACAGCCTGTATCGCTTCGATTTTATCGTTATAGGCGGTGCCGTTGACACTGCATATTTCACCACGTTCGAATCCTATGGCGAGCTTCTCACATCCGGTCTTTGCAAGCTGCTTGAGGTAGGCGCTCTCGGGAAGCCCTTCCTTGCTGTCAAGAATCTCGCCTCCGCAGATGGACGTACCCCATATACCTACGTTGTAGGAATATTTCAATTTCTTGAAATCCGCCTCGAATCCGTTGGCATTGAGGTAGTCGATTTCTTCTTTGCGGCTGAGATTGCCGTCCCGCGTAAGGGTGATTATCTCCATATCCGGGCACATCACAAGGAAGGTCATATCGAAGCGTACCTGATCGTTGCCTGCACCGGTGGAACCGTGCGCGATGGCATCCGCGCCTATGCTCCTTGCATATCTGGCGATAGCCAGCCCCTGGAAAATACGTTCGGAAGAAACTGATATGGGATAAGTGCCGTTGCGCAGCACATTCCCGTACACCATATATTTCAGACTCTTTTCATAGTATTCGCGTGTCACGTCGAGAGTGACATACTGCTTCGCGCCCAGTTTGTAGGCATTGGCTTCGTTCGCCTTCAACTGTTCCGCGCTGAAACCGCCCGTATCCGCGCAGGCGGCATAAACGTCGTACCCTTTCTCTTTCGCAAGGTACATTACGGTGTAGGACGTATCCAGTCCACCGCTGAATGCAACAACAACTTTCTTGTTCATATCGCTTTTATTTTTCATCGGGATGATGTATTTCCAGATGCTCCTGCGGGTCATAGAGAAGACCGGTACAGATGCACATCTTATAATCGTGGCTTTTGAGTATGTCGAAATGGCGGCAGCCTTCGCAGCCCTTCCAGAACTCCGGGTCATCAGTCAATTCCGTGTAGGGCACCGGCCTGAATCCGAATTCGTAATTCATCTTCATCACCGCCGCCCCCGTGGTTATGGAGAATATCTTCGCATCCGGGAAAAGGGTCCGCGACAGAATGAAAGTCTGCTCCTTGATTCTCCTCGCGATTCCGAGTCCCCTGTATGCGTGTGCCACTATAAGTCCCGAATTGGCGACGAAACTTTTGCCACCCCAGGACTCTATGTAGGAGAAACCCGCGAAGTTGCCGTCCTCCGTCACTGCTATGACGGCTTTTCCGGCCAATATCTTTCCGGAAATATACTCCGGTGTCCTTTTGGCGATGCCCGTCTTTCTTTCCTGCGAGGAGATGAAGACTTCATCGCATATTTCCTGAGCGAATCTGGTATCATCGGCCACGGCCGTTCTGACAATGATTTCTGACATATCAAAAAATTGAATTCAAAATGTTCTTTAGTTTTTCCTTATCGGCGTTTTCCTTGAGAATCACAAGTATCGTATCGTCTCCCGCTACAGTCCCCATCACTCCCTGCAAGGCTGACCTGTCAATGAGGGCGGCCAGAGCCGAGGCAAATCCCGGTCTGCAATGCACGACGCACAACTGGCCGGAAATATCGATGCGCAATACCGAACCTGACACCGCAGGATGCGGATGCTCCTGCAGTTTATAGAAACTTCCCCCTTTCGGGTCAATCGCCTTGTATGCCCCAAGTTCCTTGACATCTCTTGACAAGGTGGCCTGAGTGACTCTTATCCCTCTTTCTGAAAGCGCCTTCAGGAGTTCGTCCTGAGTACGCACCGTACCGGAGTTGATAATCTCGACGATTACGCTTTTTCTATAGTTCTTTTTCATATTCCGCTGAAAACGGGTGCGAATTTATGCATAATTATGCGTATATCCAAATATTATTGCATATTTATTCACACTCGTGCGATAGGTGCAAAAATATATTTGAGTCTTTGAAAAGGAATAATTAATTTTGAAAGATTGAGACAAAAGAAAATGGGAAGAAAGAAGACTGAACTGGTGATAGAGAATGCCCTCATAGAAGCGGTGGCAGCTGAAGGAAAGGCTCTGGCACACTATGAAGGAGCGGTAGTGTTCGTGCCATTCGCCGTGCCGGGAGACATAGTGGACATCAAGGTGAACAGGAAGAAACGCAATTATATGGAAGGCTTCATCCTGCGTATGATAAAGCCATCCCCGATGAGGCTCGAACCTTTCTGCGAACATTTCGGGGAGTGCGGAGGATGCAAGTGGCAGCCCCTTCCCTACGAAGAGCAATTGAAGGCCAAACAGCAGCAGGTTTATGACCAACTGGTGCGCATAGGACATCTTGACATACCTCCCATCTCGCCCATCATCGGCTCGGAACTGACCATACGCTACCGGAACAAACTCGAATACACTTTTTCTTCGAAAAGGTGGCTGCACAACGGGGAAAACACTGAAACCATTGCCGAAAACGACCGGTGCGGTCTCGGCTTCCACGTGGGAAAATTCTTCGACAAGGTGCTTGACATAAGGAAATGCCACCTTCAGGCAGAGCCTTCCAATGCCATACGTCTCTTCATCAAGGATTATGCAATTACACGTTCCCTTTCCTTCTACGACATAAGGGCAAACAGCGGGTACTTGCGCAATCTCGTCATACGTACCACTGAAAAGGGAAACGTGATGCTGACAGTCGTATTCGCCTACGATGACCCGGACAGCAGGCGCGAGCTTCTGGATGCAGTTTCAGAGGCGTTCCCTCAGATCAGTTCGCTGTATTACGTGGTCAACGAAAAACTCAACGACAGTCTTTCCGATCAGGAATGTATCCTGTACAAAGGAGAAGACGCCATCTGCGAATATATGGAGGGGCTCAGGTTCCGCATAGGGCCCAAATCATTCTACCAGACCAACAGCCGCCAGGCTTACAAGCTCTACTGCGTGACCCGTGAACTTGCGGAACTCAAAGGGACGGAAACCGTATATGACCTCTATACAGGGACCGGAACCATCGCACAGTTCATAAGTCCGCAAGCCTCGAAAGTAATCGGGATAGAATATGTTCAGGAAGCCATAGCCGATGCCCGTCTGAACGCGGCTGCCAACGGCATATCCAACTGTGAATTCTTCGCCGGGGATATGAAGGACGTGCTCACGGCCGGATTCATCGAAGAACACGGACATCCTGACGTCATCATCCTCGACCCGCCCCGCGCCGGCATCCACCCTGACGTGGCAAAGGTCATTCTGGAAGCCGCTCCCGAGCGTATGGTGTACGTTAGTTGCAATCCGGCCTCGCAGGCCAGGGATCTCGCCGTCTTTTCGGAAGCGTATGAAATCCGTGTCGTGCAGCCCGTAGATATGTTTCCACACACCCAGCATGTGGAAAACGTATGTTCACTTACAAGAAGAAAATGATGATACACACGCTTACGATACTCATTGCAGGACTCGCCTTCATAATTCTGGGAGCTGACTGGCTCATCGACGGTGCAAGCAGTATTGCCAGAAAATCGGGAATCAGCGAGTTCGTCATCGGACTCACGATAGTAGGGTTCGGGACATCCTGCCCCGAACTCGTGGTAAGTCTTACCGGAGCATTGCAGGGGAACGCCGGCATATCCATAGGCAACGTATTGGGCTCAAATGTATTCAACACGCTTCTGATACTTGGAATCACTGCCATGATAATGCCTGTCAGCATCAGCGCCGGTAACAGGAAGACAGACATTCCGATAATGAATGCGATAACTCTGCTGTTCATTGTAACGGGAGTGACCGGAAACGTCATAAGTATGATTGAAGGCATCCTTTTCCTACTCATATTCACCGCTTATGTGTTCTTTTCATTCAAGACAGGGAGCGAGACTCCGGCCCCGAGCTCCGAACAGACAAGGACCATAGGCGTACCAAAGTCCGTGCTGCTCGTGAGTGCCGGACTTGCAGGTCTGATATTCGGAGGGAAATGGTTTGTCAACGGCGCCGAAGAGCTCGCCCGGATGTCCGGAGTTTCCGACAAGTTCATAGCAGTGACCTTGCTCGCCGGAGGCACTTCCCTGCCGGAACTTGCAACCTGCATAGTCGCAGCGGCAAAGAAAAAGGCTCAGCTGGCTCTCGGCAACATCATAGGTTCCAACGTCTTCAACATTCTGCTGATACTGGGACTGTCGGCCACAATCACGCCGCTCGGATTTTCGGATATCGGCATCGGGGACATAATCGTCCTGGCGGCAAGTTCATTGCTCCTGCCGCTTTTTGCACTCACGGGTACGAAAAACAAGTTGGACCGTAGTGAGGGCGCCATTATGGTCGCACTGTGGCTATGTTATCTCATCTGGCTGTTCCATACGGCCTGACATTATGCGACGATCCGTACTTCTTCATCTGATAGCGGC
>JAKSKB010000055.1 GCA_024401975.1 Bacteroidales bacterium
TAGGTAGCTGCCGTTCTTCGGAGAGGTCGACCCAAAAGGTCGGCCTCTCTTTTTTTCTCCACCCCCGTTGCGGGCGCAGCCGCCCCGGCGGGACACGGCGGCCTTCACTGCCGTTCCGGCCGGGACCTCCGTGGCTCAATGTCCATTTCGCCCACTGCGGCACGGCACTGAGTTTGCCCCGGCAAGCCTCAACGCCTTTCAAAAAAGGGTAGGACTCTCCCTTATATGAATATGTACTTCAGGATGAACAGTATCGAAAGAATCCACATTGTGATGGATATCTCCTTGTACTTTCCTGTGAGAGCGTAAATCAGCACGTAAGATATACTCCCGAGCAGGATGCCGTCGGCGATACTGTAAGTGCAAATCATAGTGATGATAGTGACGAATGCAGGTATTGATGCGCGGAAATCGCTCCAGTCGATTTTTATGATAGGCTCCATCATCATCATTCCGACGATTATCAATGCAGGTGCCGTGGCTGCTGCCGGGACTGCGAGGAAAATGCTTGAGAAAAGAAGTGCAATCGCAAAGAAGATAGCGGTGGAGAATGCCGTGAGACCGGTACGTCCGCCTTCCGCCACACCGGCGGCGCTTTCAACGTAAGTCGTTGTGGTAGATGTTCCCACTACAGCCCCGAATACGGTGCCGACGGCATCAGCCATAAACACCTCATCGATTCCGTCAATCTTGCCGTTCTTGTCAACGAAGCCGGCCCTGTGCGAAACTCCGATTACCGTTCCTATGGTGTTGAAAATGTCATTGAAGAGGAAAGTAAACACCACAATCAGCATATCGAGAGTCAGAATCTTGCTCCACTCAAACTTGAAGAAGATGGGTTCGATGCTTTCCGGCTTCGAAATGATGGAACCGTTGAATTGTGTGATGGCCTTGCCCGTCTCAGGATCTTTGATGAACAATCCTATCAGCGTGGTCGCGAGGATTCCTAGGAGAATGCTTCCTCTGACTTTCATTACCAGAAGTATTCCGGTGATGATGATGCCGATGAATGCAAGAAGAGCAGGCCCCTGCGCCATATTGCCAAGGGTGACTAGCGTGGCGTCGGAATGAACGACAATCTTTGAACCTTGCAGGCCTATGAAGGCGATGAAAAGGCCGATGCCCGCTCCAATCGCATTCTTGAGGCTTGTCGGTATTGAATCTACAATCAGTGTACGCACCTTCGTGGCGGAAAGAATGATGAAGATGATGCCTTCAATCAATACGGCAGTGAGAGCGAACTGCCAGGTCTGGTGCATCCCTATGCATACTGTATAGACGAAGAATGCATTCAGCCCCATTCCGGGAGCGAGCGCGAAAGGCTTCTTTGCATAGAAAGCCATAACGAGAGTGGACACCAGTGCCGCCAATGCAGTGGCAGTGAACACCGCTCCTCGCGGCATATCGGGGATGGCACTGAAAATCATAGGATTGACGGCGAGGATGTATGCCATTGTCAGGAAAGTGGAGAATCCGGCAGCCAGTTCAATCCTGACACTGTTCTTTTCCGGGTTGAAGCCAAAGGCCTTGTTTAGAAAGTTTGTCATATTGCTGATTGTTTTAGAAAAGATTTTCGGATATATGAAATCACTCCCAGCACGATGATGAGTATGGCGTGTGATTCGTGATAGAGGACGGCATAGAGAAGCCCCGTCTCATCCGCGACGCCGAAAAGAACCGTCAGGGTACTCATCACTATGAAGTGGAAAGGACCTACTCCGGTCGGTACGGGTATTACCGTAGCCAGATTCCCTACGATGGTAATGACAAGCGCATCCGCAAGAGACAGCCCGGCAAGGTCCGGCACGGCTTTGAGAACTGTCCAGCTCATCAGCGAATAGGTGAGCCACAGACCTGCCGTATATGAGCAGAAAAGCAATTTCTTTTCCATCTTGAAGAAACTGCATATCCCGCCCGGGATGCCTTCAAGCGTTTCAGCCACTTTCCCGCACCAGGAATATTTCAGACGCAGGCGGAATACAATCCATCCGGCTCCGGCGAGGGCGACCGCTCCGACGAGGGGCCATATTCTGAAACCGTGTCCGCCTGCAGACGCGGAAAACAGACCGGAGAGGAAACTTTTGACGTTGGCGGAACCGCAGGCAATGACAAGAATCAGGATTATCGCAATCGCGAGAAAATCCCAGGCTCTCTCCATCAGTATGGTGCCGAAGGATTTCCCGTAATTCTCTTTCTTTCCGGTTACCAGAGCGGTACGGACCACTTCGCCGGCACCCGGCAGTACCGCATTGACCGCATTGCCGACATTGATGGAGTCCCAGGTGTCGAGGACTCCTGTGGAAGGGTCTGTGGGCATAAGCAGCGCTCTCCATCTCAAAGTTCTGAACACCAGTGCAATGATGGAAGTCAGGACAAACGCGCCCATCCATATCCAATCAGTCCTTCCCAGCCCTTCGACGAAAGACTCCCAGGAAAGGTTCTTCATCATCTGCCAGATGCACAATGCGGCGATGACGGTAAAGATTGAATACTTTATAGTCTGCCTGCTCCTACCGGCCATCGCTGATGCGGATATATTCGTTCATCAAATCTTTCATTCCGTTCTGGAACAGTTCAGTCTGTTCCTTGACAAATTCCGGAGAGATTCCTTCCTCGGAGTCGCGGACACGGAAAGGCTTCCCGACCATTATGTGCGAACTGTGGAAAATTCTCAGGGGACCGTCTATGTACACGAGGATGACAGGTTCTCCAGCCATTACCGCGAGAAGAGTCACTCCGGAGTGGAAAGGCAACTGCTCCCTGCGTCTTCCGTGTCTCCCTTCCGGGAAAATGGCCACACACTCTTTATCGGCTTTCAACAGACGCATCGAATCGTGTATCCAGGAGATGTTCGGGTTTTCTCTGTCTATCGGGATGCAGTTGGTGTGGCGTAGCCAGAAACCGAACCATTTGTCATCGAATCTGTCTTTGGCGGCAAGGCAGTGCAACCTTTCATATATGCCCAGGGCACTGCTCATAACCGGACCGTCAAGATGGCCGGTGTGGTTCGCTATTATGATGGCCGGAAAGTCCGTGCCGTCCTTTCCCCATTTCTCCCCTTCGTAATGAACCACAGGATGATACAGAACCTTGATGATTGCATCAATGACGGCCATGAAAATTCTGTTTCCCAAATTAAGTTTCATATGTCATTCCAATTTTTACCGGTTTCGTCCGGATTCTTCAATCAAAGTCCGCATATCGGATACAAACTCCTTGTCGGCGAGCAAATCGGCAAGCGGGCGGTGAAAACGGTATTTCCAGTGATGGTGAGGGTCTGCAGGCTCGTTTATGCGTTCGGCGGCTGCATCTTCGCGCCGGAGTGAAGCGGATATGGCCACCCAATCCTGAATGGGGAATATCGCAAGCATAGAAGCGCTTGAAAGATGGTCCCTGAGTATCTGCTTGACAATGCAGGGCTCGGGATCCCCTTCCCCGGCAACTATCTTCCGCAGACGCAAGGGTTCCATATCGTGTGAGGATGTCGCGCATACCGACAGGTACGGCCAGGGTCTGCCTTTCTCCATACAGGCCATCTCAAGCGACAGGATCCTTTCCTGAGCCATCACGTCAGGCACGCAGTCCGGTATCATCCCGAGGTCTTCCCCGCAGGCCAGCATACCTGTAGCCCCCAGGAGTTCAGGCAGTTTCTTCCTCGCATTCCGGGCCCAGAAAGCGTCGTGCCGGTGGAAGAAGAAGTCATTGTAGAGCGCGTCGAAACGCTCGCGCTGCCACTGTTCGAGGGAGGAGGTGTCCGGCGTGATGCGGGGCTGGTATGTTCCCTTGTGCCTGGGGTCGGGTCTGAAGAGACCTTCGAGCGGGAGTCCGAGCGCCTCGATTTCTCCGGCTTCATAAGGAATGGCGGGATTGAAATGCCCGTCTATGCCATATTCGCATTCCGCAGGAATCTCCCAGATGCGGAAAAATCCGAGTATGTGGTCTATCCTGAATGCATCGAAATACCGGGACATCTTGCGGAGGCGTTTTTTCCACCAAGCGAAACCATCGTTTTCCATCGTGTCCCAGTTGTATGTGGGGAACCCCCAGTTCTGTCCGTTCTTGCTGAAGAAATCTGGCGGGGCACCTGTGCTTGAGTCAAGATTGAACAATTCGGGATGCCAGCGTGCATCCGCACTTTCGGCGCTCACCCCTATTGGGAGGTCTCCCTTGAACGATATCCCTTTGGAACGGGCATAGTCCACGACTTCGCAGAACTGACGGTCGAGATGATACTGGACCCACGCGTGATACTGTGGGTCGTCCGAGTCCCTTTCGGCGCAGAAGCGGGCGTATTCGTCAAGCCAGCAGGCATTGTCTTGGATGAATTTGCAATACGCCTTTGACGACAGGTCTCGTCCACCCCGTTCTCTGAAAGCCTTTTTCACGTAAGACATCTTTGCGGCGAACACTTTCGGATAGTCGATTTCAGGAAGGGCGTTGAGTTCCGACCTCAATCTGCGGAAAGCGGCGTCTTCCTTTATCCCAAGGTCCTGAAGGCGGATATACATCGGGTTGAATGCAAATGACGATACCGGACTGTAGGGGTAGGAGTCTTCCCATCCTCCTTTCCGGGTGGTGTCTGTCACAGGGAGCAACTGTATGATTGTCTGGCCGGTGGCCGCGGCCCAGTCCACGAGAGGAATGAGGTCCTTGAAGTCTCCTATGCCGAAATCGTCATCCGTCCTGAGCGAGAAAACAGGCACGGCCGTACCCGCTCCGCGAAATCCGGGGATGTCGAATTTCGAAGCCTGATGGCGGCGCAGGAACACGCTTCCCTTCGGGCACTCAATCCAACTGTCTTCAATGAAACGGGTGGCTTTCGCACTGTGGCGCCCCCATTCGGGACGGATTGTGAGTCCGTCTTTCATCACCGCATAACCGTAGTCTTTCAAAGCGGAGGCGGGTGTTTCCAAGGTAACTGTCCACATTCCCCCGTCATTCCATTGCATGGGGTATTTCACGTCATTCAGTATGATGAAAAGGCTTTCACCCCACTTTGTGTCATACCGGATGCTGAAAGTTATCTTCATAGATTCATTTTCGAACCTCAAATATAGTCATTTAATCTTAAATCACTATATTTGAAGATTCGTGAAAGCTGAAAAAGAGGAAGATGATTTGGGAATTTCTGATAGATTCACTTCGTGGCGCGATACTCATATCCGGGCTTGTGGTAGTGATGATGATGTTGATAGAATCTCTTAACATAGATTCGCGGGGAGATTTTTTTGCGGGGCTTAAACGCACCAAGGCGGGACAAGTGGTCATATCCGCGTTTTTGGGTATGATTCCGGGATGCATGGGCGGTTTTGCTTCCGTGTCCCTGTACACGCACGGCATCATCAGTTTCGGAGCGCTGGTGGCGATGATGATTGCGTCTTCCGGTGACGAGGCCTTCGTAATGCTGGCAATGTTCCCTCAGGACTCGCTGTGGATTTTCACCTTGCTTTTTGGCATTGCCGTCATCGCAGGTCTCGTCGTGGATCGGTTGGGACTGTACGGTGGCAGGAAGACGGTATGTTGCGGAGATTTCTCCATTCACGAAGAAGATTCGCACGCGGACCACAGGGAGAGGCATTTCACCTGGAAGCGGGCGTTGATGTTTGTGGGCGTGGCGGCATTCATCGCCGCCCTGCTTTCCGGTGCACTCGAAGAAGAAGGACACGGCGCATCCGGTGGCGGCATCGCCGCCAACCTGCTGAGTGAGGAATGGAGCTACTGGCTTTTCGGTGCGTTGAGCCTCATAGTTCTGGCTGTGCTGATTTGCGGAGGGGATCATTTCGTGGAAGAACACCTCTGGCATCATATAGTAAAAAAACATCTTCCATCAGTATTCCTGTGGGTATTCGGGGTGCTTTTATGCCTGACCGTGATTCTTCACCACTTCGACGTAGCGGACTGGATAAGCGACAACGTCGCTCTGATGATAATCCTGGCCTCCGTTGTAGGAATCATACCCGAATCCGGGCCGCATCTCATATTCGTCACTTTGTATGCATCGGGGATGGCACCTCTTCCTGTGCTTCTGGCGAGTTGCATCAGTCAGGACGGTCACGCAGGCCTCCCTCTGCTTGCAGAAAGCAAGGTCGGATTCTTCCGCGCCAAACTCATCAATTGCGCCGTCGCTCTTTCGGTCGGGTTTGCCGCGATGATTTTTGTACGCTGATCCGACAGTCCCCGTCTCATCTCCGTTTTCTCGAGGAGTGGGCTACACAATATGCTGTAATATAGTGCTTCAGTGCAAAATGTAACAATGTTGTTTGCAGCCCCGGAAGGGCATATAACAAGATTGTTACATAATATAGGGCATAGAAAAAGGGGACTGTCTCCGGCATTGTAACGCACTGTCTGACAAGTCCCCTGTAGTAAATTTTCAACTCTGGTAGCGGGAGTGGGTCACGATCCCACGACCTCCGGATTATGAATCCGACGCTCTGACCAGCTGAGCTACCCCGCCATCGTTTAGGAGTGCAAATATAGAAGAAAAAAACGGGAATGCTGCAAAAATTATTAATTTTGTTCAAATAACAGTTACAAATATGAAACATTTCTTTCGTCTTTTGATTGCGGCGGCAGTCCTTGCGACGTCTGTAGCCGCCTGCGGCGTCTATGAGGTTTCGATTGAACCCTATGCCAATCAGTACTGGAACGGAAAGTCCCACGCCGAGATAGTCAGCGTGTACGGTGCTCCGGACCGCGAAGTCTCCGATGGCCTCGGCGGGAAGATTATCATATATGAGCAGAAGCAGACGACCGTGAATGCTTACGGTGACGGCCCTTATTACGGAGGTTTCTACGGATTCTATTATCATATGTCGTCTCCGGTAAATGCTCAAGTGACCACAGAAATCGAATACGCGCATTTCTATATCGGCGGAGACGGGGTTTGCTACAAGGTCAGCACCAATCTTACCAAGTCCGTGGACAGGAAGGAGTACAATGAAAAATACAAACAGGACCCGAAACGGAAATGAGCGTTGAGATAGAGAGGAAATTCCTCGTAAGCGGGGATTACCGTGACGAGGTGCGACGGACGTACGACATAGCCCAGGGCTACATCTGCAAGAGCGGGGGCCGGACAGTCAGAGTGCGCATACGCGACAATCGTGCCTTCATAACCATCAAGGGACCGAGTGAGGACGGGGGCGTCAGCCGTTTCGAATGGGAAAAGGAAATCTCCGTGGAGGATGCCCGCGAACTTATGCCCCTGTGCGTATCCGGAGTAATTTCGAAAAAGAGGCATCTCGTGGATTTTGGGGGGCATACTTTCGAAGTTGACGAATTCCTTGGCGAAAATGAAGGCCTTACTGTGGCGGAGGTGGAACTTTCCGATGCCGATGAGAACTTTGAAAGACCGGAATGGCTCGGTGAAGAGGTCACTTCAGACCGCCGTTACAGCAATGCGGCTCTGTCGGAAGTGCCGTTCTGCAAGTGGAAATGATTCTGCTTCAGATTCCGGAAAATCATTTCCCGGATGAGAATTCGCATCCGCAGAACAGCTGGTTGTAGAACCGCTGTTCGCGGATGATTTCATTCCTTCTTTCCTGAAGTCCTCCTTTCCGCCAGTTCATCTCCCACCAGATTACAGGTTCTGCTCCATCGCCCAAGGTGGCGTTCACCGTCCCGCAGGCGGCGAGTCCGGCTTCATTCACCTGATCCAGACTTTTCCAACGCGATGATGCGAGAGTCGTGGTCAAGACGCGGAATCCGTGTTCAGCGGCATAGCGTGCGGCGCGGGTGAGTCTGTACCGGAAACATTCAAGGCAGCGGGGACCTCTTTCCGGAGCATCCTCCAGCCCTCTGCTGATGCGGAGCCAGTCGTTGTGGTCATATTGGTCATCTATGATTTCCAGCCCGAAAGAGCGGACGTAACGTTCGCATTCGTGACGCCGGAGTTCATATTCTGCAGATGGAGTGATATTGGAATTGGAAAAGAACACGGTGGGAGTGATACCGCAGTTCACCATCGCTTCGATGATTGCGGAACTGCACGGAGCGCAACAGCTGTGAAGCAGCACCTTCGTTTCGCCCATAGGGACTTCCAGCTTGAGATTGGCGGCAGGTCTCATCCCATTTCCTCCGTATCTATCATTCCATTGAGCAGCGCATATACGGTCAGGCCGGCAACAGTCCTTATGCCGGTCTTGCGGCTTATGTTCTTCCTGTGGGATATGACCGTGTGGACCGAAATGTTGAATCTGTCGGCGATTTCCTTGTTGATAAGCCCTCGGGCCACACTGACCAGAATCTCCTTCTCCCTTTCCGTGAGTTCCCCGCTTTCTCCCGTCCGTGGCGTCTGACTCTGCGTGAAGTCCCTTGGCTTCTCGAGATATCTGGCCATAGGGGCCACGACTTCGTCTTCGATTCGGGCGTGTCCGTCAAGATCTTCCTGAAGGAAATAGATGAACGAGAGGAGCGATGCGAGTCTGTCATTGTCGCATTCTTGCGGCAGGGCTTTCATCAGGATATTCTTGAGGTCGCTCAGTTTCTCCCTGACCGCGCCGTGGTTCCCTTCCATATCGTCCGGCACGGACGTGCGCCGTGACCTGCCCGTGACCATATCCCTGATGTACGGAAAGACCGTCCCTTCCTCATAGGCGAAATGTTTTTCCAGTTCGGCCTTGTATCCGTTGAAGAAATTCCAGATAACCGTTTTCAGACGTCCGTTGCAGGGCTCTATCACTTCTCCGACAGTCTTTTCAACGAGCGGGAGGGCGGTTTCAAGATAATATGAGTGGGAATTGCCCAGAAACCGTACCACGTCCAGAACGTGTCCTTGTGAAATCTCGCGCGGAGAGGGCTTGTAGGCGGGATAGGTGTATACGTTGCACATAAGCATCACCGTGCCTGCATCCAGCCCGTAGTCGAGACACACCGATTCCACAGTCCTTTCCCCGAATCCGAATCCGACGCCGAGCCGGGAAAAGACCCTCAACAGTTTCGGACTGGAATCAAGGACTTCGGAGAGTTTCATCGAAGCGCTGAATATCGCCGGAGTTATCTTCATAGGCACAAAGATAGCACAATATGTGGAAGATTACAGAGATGCGGCGTGATATGCGATAAAAGAGACCGTCCAGGCGAGGAGGATGGAATACGCCACTGAGAACAGAGCCCATTTCCAACCGGCTTCTCTCCATAGGGAACCGATGGTGGCCACGCACGGGAAATAAAGCAGCACGAAGAGCAGGAACGAAATGCAGGCCGCCGGCGTGAAGGTTCCGTCGGCCCTCAGAGCTTCAGCGAGTTCCTCCCCGTCATCTGTATGATACAGTATCCCTATAGTGCTGACTATCGCCTCCTTGGCCGGCAGGCCGGTGAGAAGGCATACGTTCATTCTCCAGTCGAACCCGAGCGGGGACATTACGGGATCGGCGGCTTTGCCTATGGAGGCAAGATATGATTCCTCCTTGTCCAGTCCGTTGCGCGTCCTGTCAGCGGGGAAATATTCCAGAGCCCAGATGATGACGGTGGCGGCAAGGATGACGTTGGTGATTTTCTGCAGATAGTCTTTGGTGCGGTCAAATATCTTCGGCCTCATTCCTGCCCAGTCCGGCACTCTCAAGGGAGACAGACTTTCGACGTCTCCTTCTTCATCGCCCTTCCTGAAATACGGAGTATGCTTCATCACGAACGCGAAAGCGATGGCGAGCAGCACCCCCACCGCATATATCCCCATCATTACCAGCGCCTGATATTTTTTGAAAAACACCGATACGAACAGCATATACACCGGCAGTCTGGCGGAGCAGGACATATACGGAATCATCAGCATCGTCAGCAGGCGGTCTTTCGGTGACTTGATGGAGCGCGCGGCCGCAATGGCGGGGACGTTGCATCCGAATCCTATCAGCATCGGCACGAAAGAACGTCCGTGCAGGCCTATCCTGTGCATCAGTTCGTCCATCACGTATGCGGCGCGGTCCATGAATCCGGATTCTTCCAGCACTGAGAGGAAGAAGAAAAGTATGATGATGTTGGGGAGGAATGAGAGCACTGTCCCCACGCCTTCGATGATGCCGTCAATCACCATACTCGCGAACCACCCGTCTGCGAGAACTCCGCGCAGGGATGCCTCAATCCACAGTATTCCGTTTTCAATCCACCGTTGCGGATATGCGCCCAGAGCGAACGTGAGGGAGAATACGCAGAAAAGGACGAGCATCAGGATGGGGATGCCGAACCATTTGTGGACCAACACGGCATCGAGCCCTTCGGGGTGCGTGACTTCCTGCGGTGTGTACTGTATGCACCGCCTGCAGTCGGAATTGCATTTTTTATTGCCCATATCTTATCTCGCGGTGCAAAGATACGTTCTCAGGGACAGACCTGAAATCCCAATAAATGATGATTTTGCCTTCCCTTGACGAAAAAATCGCCATAATATTTGCGAATTGGAGAAATATCCGTATTTTTGCAGTCCCGATATGGGATATGTTTACCGGCGGCAGTGGTGAAATGGTAGACACGCTACTTTGAGGGGGTAGTGGGCATTGGCCTGTGT
>JAKSKB010000056.1 GCA_024401975.1 Bacteroidales bacterium
GGTGAATTGAAAATAAATTAGTGTATATTTGTGACTGTATAGAATATATATAGTCAAGTTATGTTACTGTCCAAGGAAATAGTAGTATATCTTAATCTGGCAGGGTGCCGTGTCAGGCAATATACGTCCAGCCTTTTGAGGAAAAACAACATCAACCTTACTCCGGAGCAGTTTCTGACGATAGATATCCTTTGGAATCAGGGCGCGATGTCGCAGACTTCTCTGGCCGAACAGATGCAGAAGGACAAGAATTCCATCACGCAGCTTGTGGATGCCTTGGAGAGCAAGGGTTTCGTCAGCAGGATGCGTGATATGCACGACCGCCGTTCCAATATGGTTGTCCTTACCGAGAAGGCGGAGAAAATCAAAGACGAGACCAAGCAGTTCGGAGTTGCAATGCTGGACGAACTGCTGGAGGGCATAGATAAAGAAGAGTTGCGGAATTTCCTCGCAACCCTCAAGAAGATTACCGGGGCGATGAAATAGGGCTTGCCCGGGTCAGTAAAAAAGCGCTTTCACCTTTGCCATCACCTCCCGGGAAGGTGTGTCCGGGGCGAGTTCGAGGTCGCTTGTCTTGAAAACAAAGCCCTTGCTCATAGCGGCAAGAGTGCCCCCGCCCGTGCAATTCAACATAACGTAATCTTCCTTTGAAACCTTTCCTTCCCCAACCGCTTTGGCCAGAGATGCGACGGCCACGCAGGCGGCCGGGAGCAGTTCATAACCTTCCAGGTTGCGGTATTGCATCATCCAGTACATTATGTCGTTGTTGTCGGCGGTGTAAACGTCTCCTTTGCTGGCTTTCAGTACGTCAAACAGCCCCCCTGCAATGCCGTATGGCGGTTTTCTGTTGGACAGGACTTTTGCAAGAATGATTTCCGCCTGGCGGCGGCCCGTGCCGGGGTCAAGCGGAAGCAGGTCCCGTGAACCGGCTTTCCAGGAATCATATATCAGGGTGAAGGGGGAATTCTGCCCCACGAAGACTTTCATATTATTGGCCCCGAACCTGCCGTCGTCAGCCAGCCTGCAGGCATTCTCCCAAGCGGCAATGGCTCCCGTGCCGGAGCCTACGGCCTGAAAGTAGGCATCTGGTATCCTGCCTGTCGTTTCCGCGAAACTGAGCAGAGTCGTGCCCATCCCGTCGCGTCTGGCTACGTTTTTCGCACCTCCCTCAAGAATGAATCCGGGATCTTCCGCCAGTTTTTCTCCTATGCTGATGGCATCGTAATAATCGCAGCCGTGGGGCACGGTCACGAGTTTTACGCATTTGTTCAGTTTCCGGGAGAACCACAGGTCGTGGAGGCTGTCTGCCGGGACGCAGAGAACAATGGGAATCCTGTTGTCCGAGCACACCTGGGCGAACGCTCTTGCTGTGTTGCCGGCGGACTGGACGACGAGAATTCTCTTCTCGTCGGCATCAAGCCTTGCCAGGACCGAGTATGCTTCAGTTTCCTTGAATGAACAGGTCCTGAATTTGGCTCCTATTCCGGGATTCCACCCGGAGAAGGTAATATATAGATTTTCCAGGCCGAGAAATTCCCCCAGCCCCTTCGATTTGTAAGTAACCGGGGCGCAGGAATTCTTCAGCGTTCTTTTTACCGGCATCCAGTCCGCATATCTGTAGATGCCGTCCAACTCGGGGCGGGGCGTAAAGTTTTTGTTTGCATAAACGGCTCTGACGAGGGAGGGGGCTTTCCCTTCCGGATCCGTCAGAGTCCATCCCTTGTCCTCAAACACGTGACCGTTGCTCACGTTGAGAAGCTTGTAGTCTGTTTTTTTGAATCTCATATCGGTTTTGTTTGTTCATCGACAATCTGGGCCAGATCCTTGACTGGACGGTCGGAATATCTGGCAAACGTTGAAAGACACAGGGGGCAGGCCGTGACAATCGCGTCCGCCTTGCTGCCATAGAGATTTTCCAGCGAAGCTTGGGTTATCTTCTCTCTTCTCCGGAAATCAAGTGACAGGGAGCCGAGCGAGCCTCCGCAGCAGATGCTTTCCTCCCTGTTCTTGGGCGCTTCGGCAATGCTTGCGGCCTTAGAAATCAACCTGCGCGGGGTGTCGTAGATTCCGCATCCCCGCCCCAGTTCGCAGGGATCGTGGAAAACATAGCAGACATCGCTCTTTTCAAAGTTCAACAGTCCCTTTTCCATCAGTTCGCAGAAATAGTCGGTGTAGTGGACAATCCTGATTCCCGGGAGGCGGTATCTTTCCTTGAATTCGCGGTAGCAGATGGGGCAGCTGACCAGAAGGACTGCGGCTCCGCTGCCGACAATCAGCTCCTCGTTTCTTCTGACGAGTCCGGCAGCCTCTTTCAGACGCCCTGCCGTATGCAGCGGCCTTCCGCAGCACAGACCGCCGTCCCTGTCCATCCACTCATAATCGATTCCCGCTTTTTTCAGGACGGATTCCACGCTGAGGCCTATCCTTGGCGTGAGGGCCGTCATACACCCGGAAAAATAAAGCACTTTGTTCACTGCCCTGACACCGCCGCCCGTGCCGGCATTGGAAAAGTCCGGGTTGATTCTGTATTTCCGCGCCGCTCTGGCAAGAATCCTGAGTTTCGGGCCGTCAACGCCGACCTGGCATACTTGAGTGCATTTTCCGCAGAGCATGCATTTGTCGCTGATTTCCCTGACTCTTTCCGCATTGCCGCGGCGCAGCTGTCTTGTCAGGTAAACGGTGCTGTCCTTGAGATTGGCGGGATCCGCATTCATCGGGCAGGCATCTATGCATACCCCGCAGTTCGGGCAGCTGTCCGCCTGAACGCGGGCCATTCCCTTGTGGGGTTTCTTGATTTCCAATCCTGCATTCCTGAAGGTTATGAGCAGCATCTCGGCTGGAATATGCAGGTATCGGCCGAAGGGAAGCACTACCATAAAGGTGCACAGGGAGATGGAATACGCCCACCAGGGAGCGACGGAAAGGTCTCCTGCCCTGGCGCATTGTTCGGCAAGGAATCTCAGGGGGAATATCGCCCACAGCGAATAGAGTCCTATAAGGTTGTAAAATGTCGGGCGGGTTGTCCTCCTCATCCCGAAAAGCCGCGACCAGATTCTTTTGATGACGGCGAGCGAAATGCCGGCCAGAACAAGGAGCAGGAACGCGTCCAACATCCGGGATATCCAGGTGTACTGTCCTCCTTCTATGAAATAGTCGAAGAAAATGGGATAATAGAAGGTGCTGAGTCTCTCCGGGCAGTATATCAGCACTTGCAGATGCCCCAGAAGTATAATCATAAACCACCCGAAGGCAATGCTGGAGTGCATGAATCCGAGAAGCCTGTTGCGTTTCCACAACCTGACGTGGATGAGGCAGTCCAGAATGATATCTATGCCGTTTTTTATTATGATATTCGGATGTATCAGGGAGAGAATCCATTTCCTCCTGTCGGCCTTGTCGAGCTCCCTCACAACTATTGCGGCTTTGATGAGGCAGACGGCAAGCACGAATGCCATTCCGGCAAGGAAAGGTATCACGAAAGGATGAAAAGCTGTGTCGAACCTCTCAGTCATAGATGCTGCAGATTGACAATATCAGATTTCTGGTATTGATGCCGCGTGGGCATACCATCGTGCATTTGCCGCAGAGCATACAGCATTGGAGCATTGTCCGGACCTCTTGCCCCCTCTGTACGGCGAGAAGAATCTTTCTCAGGCTCATTCCGGAGAGGGCGCCTGCCGGACAGGTGGCGCTGCAGGAGCCGCATCCAATGCATACAGAAGCGCCTTTTTCGAGTTTGCACAATTGCTCGAACCGTTCCTCGTCAACCCTCTGAAGGTCCAGGGTGGAGCTTCTGCTCAGCGTGAAACCGAAATCCGTCATAGCTTTTCAAGATAGGAGTGAATAGCAAGGGCTGCGCTCCGGGCTTCCGCCACAGTCTCTGGGACGGTTTTCGGTCCGGTGCAGGCCCCGGCGTAGAAGATTCCCGGCCGGTTGGACTCAATGACTGCGTATTCGTTGTCTATGCTGCGCAGAAATCCGTCGCTGTCGGTTTCAATCCCCGCCATATCCGCAAGTTCCCGGATACTGTCGTTCTTCACAATCCCCGACATCAGCACCAGCAGGTCAAGTTGAACCTTGAGCGGCTTTCCGGAAAGAGTGTCTTCCGCTTTCAGCTGAAGTCTTCCGTCAATGGTTTCACCGACCTCGGACACACGCCCCCTTATGAAGCGGATGCCGTAATCCCTCTGGGCGTTTATGTAAAAATCCTCGTATTTCTTGCCGAAAAATCTGAGGTCCATATAGAAGCAATAGACTTTGGCATAAGGGAAGCATTCCTTCAATTCTATTGCCTGCTTGATGGCTGTGGCGCAGCAGACTTTCGAGCATTGGGCGTTGCAGGCCTTGAGGTCTCTTGAACCCACACAGTGCACGAAGCCGACGCTTTCGGGATTGTCCGGCACTCTGGCATCCCTCTTCCCTGAAAACCAGGCTTCCAGATCGGAATTCGTGATGACGCGGTCATAGATTCCGTAGCCGTATTCCTCCTTCTTGCGTGCATCAAAAAGGCTGAATCCGGTGGATATCAGGAGTACCGAGGCGTTCACGACGCTTCCGTTGCTCAGTTTGAGGCTATAGCCGTCCGCAAGCCGGTTGAGAGACAAGACCTTGGTGTTGAGCAATATGCGCGAGCCCGCAATCTCGGTTTCCAGCCTTCCGACAAGGTTTTTAGCCGATGACATATCGGGAAACAGCCTGTGCCAGAAAGCGACGTGACCTCCCAGCATTTTTGAGGCTTCCACAAGTATGGGTGTGTGCCCCAGGTCAAGGAGAGCTCTGGCCGCTTCCATTCCGGCTATTCCGCCGCCTATGATTACTATGTTCCTTTTCATTCCAAGTCATTCTTAAAAACATTTTATGGAGCCGGGAAGTTCCGGGCGCATAATGTCTTCGCAGTTCAATCCCAGATACTTTGCCGAGGGGTCGTACTTCACTCCCATCTTGTCGAGCAGGGGCTCGACTGCAACCTGATGAAGCTGAAGCCCGAGGTCCCAGGGATCGTAACCCAGTACCAGTCCCGCCATTTCCTCATAAGTGAGCACCGGGATTCCGAAGCCGTTCTCTCCGTAAGTCTTTCCCATCTGCTCGGCAATGACATACTGCCATCTGTCCAGGAAATACGGGCATCCGGGGCAGTTGGTGACTATCGCGTCCGGGTGGAAAGGCTCCATTGATTCGAACTTCTTGTAAGTGTTGGAAAGGCTGTAGCTGCGGTTGGCCTTGACGTGATACTGCCGAAATCCGTAGCCGCAGCAGTGCCTGCGTTCGGGGTAGTCCACGACCTGCCCGCCCCAACTCTCAATCATCCCGGCCAGCACATAAGGGTATTCCGCACCTCCGACGCCCTTGGACGGGAACATCTTTGCATAGTGGCAGCCGATGTGCTCGACTATTCTGAGCGGTTCTCCCGTCCCGGCATTCACCAACTTATGCCTGGCCTTTGCCGCTATCTCGTTGCGCCAGTGGTAGATGAGGTCGCTGGAGTGGGCAAGGTGCCTTGGCTTTTCAAACTCTCTGCGGCAGGCTTTCCACAGATTCTCGCGAATCTTTGCTTCGAGCTCCGGATATTGCCTCCAGGTCTCAAGTATTTCCGCGTAGTTGCCGAACGAGGTGATGCAGCTGGGGCAGTAATTCTCATATCCGGCCTCTGTCATAAGAGCGAACTGGCGCGCCACGATGGTCATCGCCGTTTCCTGGGGAATGGTGTCACAGTGGTAGGCAATGCCTCCGCAAGTAGTGTGATGCGGGGTTTCATAAATGTCCTTCCCGAGTACGTTCCGGGTTATTTCCGTGAACATTTTTTCGCTTGCCGGGAAAAAATTCTGGCGTATGCAGCTGCGCACGTAGTACCATTTGTCATCGGGAATGTCCTTCTGATACTCGCTCCATATTTTCTGTTTTCCCTCGTATATCATCTTGCAAAGCATATCTTGCGCAAAACGCGAGTCACTTGCGTTTTGCGCAAACTATTCGTTGAAATGTATGTTACTGCTGTTTTCGAAAGCATCCCTCTCGTATTCCTGAATGCTCCGGCCCATCTCTGCGGCCTTTTTCTGCGAGTACTCCTCTACAATCCGTATCCTTTGCGTTCCGCCGGTGACGTCAAAGATGGCTTTCAACTCATTCAGAGACTCCTGAGGTATCTTTCTCAGGATTCCGGGGCCTTCCCCCATATAGTTGGCCCCCTGCCTCTCAAGGCTTTTCTCAAGGTGTCCGGTGTGCCATTTCCACACCGGGCCGGACTCCTTGTGGTCTTCCCATCTGAAACTTTCCGGGTGTATGCAATATCCGTATTTGAGGATATTCCGGGTCATAATATGCGTCAAAGGAAGCATCTGGCGGCCTTTCTCCGATTCGGTGAAATACCCGAGACGAATGCTCAAGTCGCGCAGAGCCATTACAACAAGGCCGGGCCCGTTCTTGCGGGGGCATCTTGTCACGCAACTCATACACTCGCCGCAGTACCAGATGGTTTCGGATTTGAGGAGTTCTTCTATCTGAGCGTCATCACGGGTCTGCACTATGTCCACAATCTTCCGGGGGTCGTATCGGTAGAATTCTGCGGCGGGGCATACGGCTGTGCAGGTTCCGCAATTGATGCAATTGTGGAAGCCCTCCTTGAAACGGTAGTCTCTGCTTAATTCTTCAAAAAGGTTTTTCATTACACCGCTTTGATTCTTCCGGCCAGTTTTGCACAGAGGTCCGGGAAAAAACGCTTCACATAGACCATCAGCAATTCCGCTCGCCCTACAAGCACTTCATTCTTCCGTTTTTCAATTGCGCGGACGATAATGGAGGCGGCTTTCTCCGGAGACAGCCCTCTGTCCTGCCCGGGGTCCATCACGCCGTGCTTCTCTCCTCCTTTGTCAAGGGCATTGAGGGAAATGGCGGTTCTGACCCTTCCCGGGCAAACCATAGTGACGGATATGCCGTTGTTCTGATTTTCCGCCCGAAGCGTTTCAAAAAAACCATAGAGTGCGTGCTTTGATGCACTGTATGCGCATCGGAACGGAAAACCGAAACGCCCCGCTATGGAGGTGGTCACGGCAATCCTTCCCCCTCCGTTGTCAATCATCAGCGGAAGAACGGCTTCGGCCAAAGCCACGGGAGCGAAGAAATTCACCTCCATTATCTTCCGGACCATAGGAAGAGGCGTGTCCTCCACTCTGGTGCGCTGGCTGATTCCGGCATTGCAGAAAAGGATGTCGATTCCGCCGAAAGCATCCCAGGCCTCACGCGAAAGAAGTTTTATCCCGTCAGGCTCGCCCAGGTCGTATGGAAGCACCCTCACATCGGCGGCCCCTTCCCTGCGGCATCTTTCGGCAACGTTTTCCAACTTCTCCCTTGAAGATGAAGTCAGAATCAGTCTGTGCCCCGAAGCCGCGTATCTATAGGCGCAGGCTTCGCCTATGCCCGAGGATGCTCCTGTTATCCAGATAGTGCGCATTACCTTATCAAAGCCTTGTCGGCCATCTCCTTGTCATATTCCCCATTGTCGAGGCGCTCCTTGATGTCCTTGAATGCGGCAAGTGTCCTGTCCACGTCCTCAATACTGTGGGCGGCGGTGGGAATGATGCGGAAGATGAGCATTCCCGGGGGAATTACCGGATAGGTCACAATCGAACAGAATATGTGATAGTTTTCCCTGAGGTCAACCGCTATGTTCGTGGCCTGATTGATGCCGCATTTCAGATGGACGGGGGTTACGCAGGCTTCAGCCGGGCCGATTTCATACCCGAGTTCGCGGAAACCGTTCTGCAGCCGGCGGGTAACTTCCCAGAGATGTGCCCTGCGCTTGTCTCCTTCCGGGCTGTCTATTATTTCCAGCCGTTTGAGGCATCCCTCTACAATAGGCATCGGAAGCGCCTTTGCATACATCTGAGACCGCATATTGTAGCGGAGATAGGTGATTATGTCTTTCTCTGATGCCACAAATCCGCCGATGGTGGCCATTGATTTGGCGTATGCTCCGATGTAGAGGTCCACTCCGTCCATAACGCCGAAGTGCTCCGAAGTTCCCCTGCCGTGCGGCCCCATAACCCCGAAGCCGTGGGCGTCGTCAATCATAAAACGGAAGTTGTATTTCTTCTTCAGGGCCACTATCTGGTCCAGAATGCCCAATGCGCCGGTCATTCCGAAAACACCCTCGGTAATCACGAGGATTCCGCCTCCGCTCTGATTCGCCACTTCAGTGGCCTTCTCCAGTACCCTGTCGCAATCTTCAATGTTGTTATGACGGAATTTGTACTTCTCTCCTATATGCAGGCGGATGCCGTCAAGCAGGCAGGCGTGGCATTCGGCGTCATAAACTATCACGTCGTGGCGGCTCACCAAAGAATCGATGGTGGAGAGAATCCCCTGATATCCGAAGTTAAAGAGGAACGCGGCCTCTTTCTTCTCGAAGGCGGCAAGCCTTTGCTCAAGTTTTTCGTGAAGCGCAGTCTGCCCGGTCATCATCCTGCTCCCCATAGGGTAGGCCATACCCCAGCGGGCCGCGGCTTCGGCATCAACCTTCCTGATTTCGGGGTGGTTGGCAAGCCCCAGATAGTTGTTCAGGCTCCAGCAGAGTACATCCTGTCCGTTGAATTTCATATACGGGCCAAGTTCGCCTTCGAGCTTCGGGAAAGCGAAGTAACCGTCCGCCTTTTCTCTGTATTGTCCGATAGGACCTCCGGATGATTCACGGATTTTCTGAAAAATGTCTTTTTGCATTGTCTTCTATTTTTGTCTTGAAACCAGCCCCATCATTCTGAAAAGGAATTTTGGAAGCCGCTTGTTCTGTTTGCGTTTTTTCATATCTATGTACAGGCCGAGTTTGCCGATAACAGGCACCTTCCCTGTCTCCACGAATTCTATCAGAGTCCCGTCAGGGTCCTCTATGTAGGAAAAGCGGCCCGACGCTTCCCCCATATCGAAGCGCTCTCCGTCAGGGCAGCTGTCCACGGTGAAGGGATGTCCTTTTGAGGCACAGAATTTCTTGAGATCGTCCATTCCGCTGATGTCATAACATATCTGGATGAATCCGGGGTCCCCCCAGAATCGTCCTTCGTAAATCTTCGCCGGTGTGCGCTCCAGAGGCTGTACAAGTTCTATGGTATTTGTTCCCAGCAGTCCGGAGAAGGCTCCTTCTGGATTTCCGCTTTTCCCCAGAAGTACGCGACGGCATTTCCCGCCGGCTCCGGGCATCAGGGACCAGTCGCTGAAAACTCCCGTATCGTCATAGAACATTTTGTCGTATCCCAGGACCTCGCGATAGAACTTTTTGGAGCGCTGCATATCCCGGACTCCGATGAAGGCTCCGGCTATGCCCCCGCACAATTTCCGGTCGCCGATGAAAACATCTTTCTTTTCGATTATCTGGAAAGTATTGCCGAAAGGATCCGCAACATAAAAACACGGGGTGCCCGCAGGGTCCTTGGAAACGGGAGAACATCCGCCATATTCCGAACTTATCGCCGCGTGGAATTTTTCAACGTCGCGGCATTTGATTTTGGCGGCGAATATGCCCGTGTCCCCGACGGATATTCCGAACCCGGCCGGAAGGGGAGTCCTCTCCGAGTACTGCCAGATTTCCAGACCTCCGCCACCCTGAAGATTGACGGCGATGCAAGCGTGGCGTTTTTGCGCCTTGCCTCCGGTGTAGGGGAGCATTCTTTCCGCAACCGTATCGTCTTCAAGAATCTTAATGTCGAAGCCGAAGGTCTTTATGTACCAGTCCCAGGATTTTCGGAAGTCCGTTGTCCCGACTCCTACCTGTTGCATCGAAGAAATAGTAAAATTGCACATAGTAAAAATACGTACCAAATAGTAATCGCAAAGATAGTATATGCTTTTACTATTTCAAAATTATTTTGCTCACTTTGTAATTGAACAGGTGACGAAAATCGGTGATGATGTGTTACTGTTGCGGATATGTTTATCCGCTGTTTAAAGAACAAATCGGGAACGACCAGCGTGGTTGTAGTGGATAAGGGTTCCGGAAGGTCCAGGGGACTCACGACCATCGGGGTGTCTTCTTCTTCTGAAGAACTTGATGAGTTGGAGCGTAAGGCACGTCGCTGGATAGGCCACCATACCGGCCTGCTTTGATAATTTTTATTACATTTCACTGAAGTCGGTGTGCAGGACAGACTCCAGTCTTGAAACT
>JAKSKB010000057.1 GCA_024401975.1 Bacteroidales bacterium
GTACCCGGTCTTTTCGCCGGGAAGGATGACGGCAATGAACGTACAGTCGCGCCCCCCTGTGGCACTCATTCCGTGCGGGGTGGACGAATCGTAATAGATGCTGTCGCCCTCCTCAAGGACCGTACAGTAATCCCCTATCTTGACCTTGAGCGAGCCGCTGACTATGTAGTCGAATTCCTGACCGTTATGCACGGCCGTATGTATGGGAAGATTCTGAAGTTTCTCGGAATATTCATAGGTAACCCAGAGCGGTTCGGAGAGCTTCTTGCGGAAAAGAGGAGCCAGGTTGCGCAACTCTATTCCGTCCTCTTTGGCCGTAAGTTGTCCCATACCGCGGCGCGTTATGGTATATGAGGAAAGACGCGCGTTATTCCCTTCCAGCAGTTCAGTTAATTCCACATTGAAAACGCGCGCGCACCCGAAGATGAATGAGAACGGAAAGTCCTCAGCCCCTGACTCATAAGCGAGGTAACGCTCTTCGGTGAGTTGGGTGGCCTTTGCGACTTCCGCTGCAGAGAGTCCCATCACACTTCTCAGTTCCTTGATACGGGTAGCGACTTCCGCTATCCTTATCTGTGAATTTGACACCGATGAAACATCCATAACTCGATTGTATAAAAAACCCTCTCATACCGCGAGGTCTGAGAGGCTTCCGTATTCTGTCACCGTACCCATACCCAGACCGTGTCCTACATAACAAGGCCGACAAGCAAGAGAATAATGACCATACCAAAAATCATTGTCGCAAAATTAAGGAAAAATTTTCAAAAAAACAACTTTATGAGTACATTTACAGTCTGAACAAACATCATCACGCCAATGTCCGTTTCGCCAAATCTCATCCGGGAACACAAAATCGATCTGAATAAAATAAAGGCAATCGCGATGGATATAGACGGCATTCTGACCGACGGTACCCTGATCCCACTTGCCAATGGCGACATTCTCAGGATTATGGATGCCAAGGATGCATTCGCCATCAGGGTGGCGGCAAACAAGGGATTCATAACCGCGATAATGTCGGGAGGAGATACCGAGGCCCTGCGCAAGCGATGCCTCCATATGAACATCAAAGAGGAGAACCTTTTCCTCGGATGCCGCGGAAAACTTTCCGTATTCAACCGGTTCTGCGAAAACAACGGACTCCTGCCATCGGAAGTGGCGTATTTCGGAGACGACATACCCGACACACAAGTCCTGAAGGATTGCGGCTGCGGGATCGTGCCGTGCGATGCCGTGGAGGAAGCTAAAGCCGCGGCTGACATAGTCACCGCAAAAGCAGGAGGAAAGGGTTGCGTGCGCGAAGGAATTGAAATGATAATGAAAGCGCAAGGCAAATGGACGTTCGATGAAAATCGATACGATCTGCTGTATTGAAAAAAATGAAAAAAATCATTCTCGGAAGCAATTCTCCCCGCAGGCGCGAACTTCTCGCCGGACTCGGATTCCCGTTTACCGTCGATACGGACAATAGCTTCGAAGAAGTAGCCGACCCTTCCATGCCGCACCGGCTCATTCCCGCAGCGATGGCCGAAGGGAAATCTTTCGGTTTTCACCGCCCGCTCTCCGATGACGAAGTGCTTGTCACCGCCGATACGATGGTTCTGCTCGGCGACGTGATGCTTGGAAAGCCGCGCACTCACGAAGAAGCCATATCAATGCTCCGCGCCCTGTCCGGTCATACGCACGAAGTAATTACCGCCGTGGTCATACGCGACCGGGACAATTGCAGACGCTTCGAGGACATCACACGCGTGACGTTCAGAGAACTGACAGATGAAGAGATAGAATGGTATGTGGACAATTGCAGGCCTTACGACAAGGCGGGCGCGTACGGCGTACAGGAATGGATAGGATATGCGGCCATCACAAGCATACAGGGGTCGTTCTATAACGTGATGGGACTTCCCGTCCACAAAGTGTACGAATGTCTCAAAGATTTTATGGACCTATGAAAAAGACTCCGGCACAGGTGAGATGCATCGGCGTCTCTGACAAAGCAGAAGGGGATGACTTTTAATCACCCCCTTACGACCACATATAATAACACTAATAACCAGATAGAAGAAACGGGTTCAAAGAATGATTTCAAATGCTTCCCCGTTCTTCCGATGCGAATATAGTTATTAAAATTCTTTTTGCAAAAAATTTTAAAACTTTTTTATAAATGATAGTGCTTATTACAGGAATAACGTCAGGTTTCGGCAAGGCAATGGCGGAAAAACTGTCGGCTGAGGGACATAAGGTCTATGGCACGCACCGCAAGGCAAATGAATTCATACCTGGCGTGACTTACCTGACTGCCGACGTACGGAACGAAGACTCGGTGAAAGCTGCGGTAGAAAAAGTGATTGGCGAGGAAGGAAGGATAGACGTTTTCATCAACAACGCCGGAATGGGGGTGGGCGGCCCTCTGGAATTAACGCCCATCGCGGATGCGCAGAAGCAGATGGATGTCAATTTCATGGGAATGGTGCGCTTCCTGCACTACGTGCTTCCTGAAATGAGGAAGCGCCGTCGCGGCCACATAATATGCTTCAGTTCGATAGGCGGTCTGATGGGACTCCCCTTTCAAGGGATGTATTCGGCCAGCAAATATGCAATCGAGGGTTACTGTGAGGCGTTGAGAATGGAAGTGAAGTGCTTCGGCATTGAAGTGACCGTCATCAACCCCGGGGATTTCGCCACATCGTTCACCGCACAGCGGAAAAAGGTGGATGCAGAGGCAGGAAAGACATACCCCCAATATGCGGCCGCGATGGAGAGCATAGAACGCGATGAGAACGGAGGCCTCAAGCCGGACTTCCTCGCAAAAAAAATATCAAGAATAATACGGAAGCGCAAGCCCGCGCACAGATACGTCATCGCCACCTTCGAGCAGAAACTCTCCATTCTTATAAAGGCCCTTGTACCCGGCCGGGTGTACGATGCTATCCTGTCCTCCTACTACGGGATGAGGTAACGCTTCAAGACTGCCCCGAAGAATTTTCCTCCTCTCCCAACACGTCGGGGAGAGGTTTCGACGCATTGTAGGGCACGCCAAGTTTCACCACTTGCCTGGCCGATACTGCTATGCTCTGTCCCGAATTCCGCAGTTTGGCATCGCACTTATCCCAGGATTCACGCGCCTTGTCAAGACTGCGACCCATCTCGGCGTGAGCTTTCGAAAAATCCGCCACGCGGTCAAGCATACGCTGCGCCGATTCTATTATCAGTTTTTGACTTCGCACCTGCTCATAGGATGCCCAAGCCGTCCGTATCATGCGGAGGAACGGCATTGCCGTCTCTTCGGTCACTATGAGCACGTGCTTGGAAAACGCCTCGCGCCAGATTTCCGGGTCGGACTGCTTGGCCAGCTGAAACGCACCGTAATTGGGAATGAACATAAGCACGTAATCCAGAGTCTTTCTCGTGGAGACCGCCTTATAACGGACGTAATCCTTCCGTGCGAGAAGATTCATCTGGCTGCGCACGGACTCAAGGTTGCGCCTGGCCGCATCCGCACGTTCCTCATCGGTATTCGCGGCAAAATAGTCGTTCAATGCCGCCATCGACACCTTCGAGTCCACTATGACATCAGTGTCATCGGGATAATGCAGTACGAAATCGGGGCGAAGCCCCTTCCCCTCTTCACTTCTGACGGCGAATCCCAAATCATCTCGCAGGACATCTTCCCTGTTGTAGTCACGTCCTTTCACAAAGCCCTCAGCCACAAGCATATTTTCAAAAAGAGCCTCACCCCATATTCCCTGTCCCTTCACTTCACCGCGCATCGCTTCAGCCAGATTGTCGGCCTTGCGCCCTATGCTGGCCGTCTGATTTTCCAAATTGCGGACGGCATTTTCAAGATGTTCCTTCATTGCGGCGGAAGAAGACGTCTGCGCCTGCCGGTTCTGCTCGAAAGACTCCTTCATATCCTTGAAGTCCTTGCCCAGACTGCCGGTGATCTCTTTGAAGGTCTTGCGAGCCTCGATGTTCAACTGCTCCTCGCGCGCCTTCAGTATCTTCTCCGACTCAGCATTCATTTCCGCTTTCAATGCTCTGATTTGATGCTCCAAGGCTTCCCTGTTGGATTCCCTCAGCATTTCCAGATTCCTGGCGTGATTTTCCTCCGATTCACGGAGGCTGCGCTCGAGAAGTTCTATCTCTCTGTCCTTTCCGGCCGCTACGGCCTTGTGCCGGGAACCTGCCACACAGGCCGTAGCGATGGCGGAGAGCAATGCGCTCACCGCTGCGATGATTATGGTTGCTTCGACTGTCATATTGCGCTGGAAAGCGATTGTAAAACCGTTTGTCCGCGTAAATATATGACAATTGTTCGTTATTTCCTCCCCATCCTTGACAATTTATGTATTTTTTCGTAACTTGCCTTGATTTTAAAAACATCCGAAAAAATGTCAACTTCATTGAATCTGATAAGCGAATATCAACACGAAAGAGTGCTATTCGTCAACAACGAGAATGCAGGGCTTCACGCCATCATTGCGGTACACAACACAAAATTGGGCCCCGCCGTCGGAGGATGCCGTCTGTACCCTTACGACAACATCGACAGCGCCCTGTTCGATGTACTGCGGCTTTCGAGAGGGATGAGTTTCAAGAATGCGGCGGCCGGACTTCCGTGCGGTGGAGCGAAAGGGGTCATAATGGCATCTCCGCAACAGAAGAGCGAAGCCCTTTTCGAAGCGTTCGGCGAGGCCGTCGAGAGTCTGGGGGGATGCTATTTCACTGCAGAAGACGTCAACACCACTACAGATGACATGAATCAGGTGCTTCACAAAACATCCTACGTAGTCGGACGTGAAGGAATTAGCGGTGACCCCTCTCCTTTCACAGCCTACGGCACCTTCTGCGGAATCAAGGCCATCGCCCGTAAACTCAACGGGACAGATGACCTGCACGGAGTGAAGATAGCCCTCCAGGGATTGGGACACGTAGGATTCACCCTCTGCAAGATGCTTCACGACGCGGGAGCCGAACTGACCGTATCCACCCATTCCAACAGAAAGAATATGAAAGTCGCCACGGAAGAATGGGGTGCCCGCGAAGTGTCAGATGAAGATCTCTACAAAGTAGAATGCGACATACTCTCCCCCAACGCTCTCGGAGCGACCATCAACCACACCACCATCCCTATGCTCAGATGCCGGGCGATTGCCGGTGCGGCCAACAACCAGCTGCTCGACGACGAATGCGGGCAGATTCTACGGAACAAGGGCATATTCTATGCTCCCGATTTTATCATCAACGCGGGAGGAGTCATCAATGCGGCTCAGGAAGCCTTCACCACCTATGATAAGGAAAAGGTTATGAAACAGGTGGAAAACATCTACAACACCGTAGCGTCCATCGTGGACGAAGCGGAAGCCACAGGTGTGCCGGAAAGCGTCATCGCAGTGAGGAGGGCCGAAAGGAGAAGCAACGGAGAAACGGCAACGGAGATGAACGATTTAGGATTAGGCGTCACGCTTATGGCGATAGGAATGGTCACTGTATTCGCTATCCTTCTCATCGTCATATTCTGCGGAGAAATGATGATAAAGGCAGTCAACGGTCTTGGCTCGCACAAATGTGAAAATGAGGCCGGCTCAAAGCCTGTCGACAATCAGACATATATCGTAATCGAAGCTGCGGTGGCAGAACTAACCGGTGGCCGCGGAAAAATTGAAAGTATAGAAAAACTATAATATATTATGAGCAACAAGGTGGTAAAATTCAACCTGGTATTCAGGGATATGTGGCAAAGCGCGGGAAAATACCAGCCGAGAGTGGACCAACTGGTAAAAATCGCCCCGGCCATAATAGAAATGGGATGTTTCGACCGCGTAGAGACCAACGGGGGCGGCTTTGAGCAAGTCAACCTTCTTTACGGTGAAAACCCCAACGTATCGGTCCGCGAATGGACAAAGCCTTTCCACGAGGCGGGAATGGAAACTCAGATGCTGGACCGTGCGCTCAACGGACTGAGAATGAGTCCCTGTTCCAAGGACCTGAGACGTCTTTTCTATAAGGTAAAGAAGGCTCAGGGTACAGATATCACGAGGATTTTCTGCGGACTCAACGACCCGCGCAACGTCATACCTTCCATACAGTATGCCAAGGAGGCCGGAATGATTGCCCAGGCATCGCTGTGCATCACGCATTCCCCAATCCACACCGCAGACTATTATGTCGGACTCGCCGAAAAGTTCATCGGAGCCGGAGCCGACGAGATATGTCTGAAAGATATGGCCGGGATCGGCCGTCCTACCGTATTGGGTGAAATCGTGGCGGGCATAAAGGCGGCGCATCCCGACATCACAATCGAATATCACTCCCATTCCGGCCCCGGATTCAGCATGGCGTCCATACTGGAAGTGTGCAAGAGCGGATGCGACTACATAGACGTGGCGATGTCGCCGCTCTCCTGGGGCACGGGGCACGTTGACGTGATAGCGGTGCAGGAAATGCTGAAGGCAGCCGGCTTCTCCGTGAAGGAAATCAATATGGAAGCCTATATGAAGGCCCGGACAATGATAAAAGAAATGATGGACGACTTCCTCGGATATTATTGCCCGCCTCTCAACCGCATCGACAACTCCCTGCTCATCAAGCCGGGGCTTCCCGGAGGAATGATGGGGTCGCTTATGACAGACCTTGAGGAAAATCTCTCATCCCTCAACAAATGGAAGCAGAAGAACGGAAAGCCCCAACTCACAACGGATGATCTGCTTGTCAAGCTCTTCGATGAAGTCGCCTACGTGTGGCCGAAAGTGGGTTATCCTCCGCTCGTCACCCCGTTCTCACAATATGTCAAGAATCTCGCCCTTATGAATGTGGTGGCACTCGAAAAGGGAAAATCGCGTTGGGAAATGATTCCCGACACCATCTGGGATATGATTCTCGGCAAGGCCGGAAAACTCCCGGGAGAAGTGGATGTGGAAATCAAGGAACTCGCCGCATCCCAGGGCCGCGAATTTACCGATGCGGATCCGCAGGGCAACTATCCCGACTGTCTGGAAGAGTTCCGCGCGAAGATGAAGGAGAAAGGATGGGATACTGGCAAGGATGACGAGGAACTTTTTGAATATGCGATGCATCCGACGCAGTACGAACTTCTGCGCAGCGGGAAGGCGAAAGCCGAATTCGAGGCCGACCTCGCAAAAAGGAAAGCAGCCGCATCCGCCGCACCTGAAGCAAAACTGCCCGAAAGCGTCACCGTCAACATAAACGGCGTGCAATACAAGGTCGGCATCTCCTATGACGGAACTCCTGCCGCTACCGGCAAGACGGAATTGGCCGCCAGTGACGCGGAAGACTTGCTCGCACCTCTTTCAGGGAAGTTCTACCTTACGAACGATTCCTCCGAGACCCCGAAGAAAGTCGGAGACAGCGTCAAGCGCGGTGACGTGCTCTGCTACATCGAAGCGATGAAGATAAACAATGCCGTATGCGCAGACGCAGACGGCACCATCGCAGCCATCCTCTGCAACGACGGAGATACCGTGGATGAGGATGATCCGATTATGAAGATTGTCAAAAACGCGTAGGAGATGGACGGATTCAACGGCATTCTGGACAAAATATACAGTATGACGGCTTTAAGCGACATAATCGCGGACCCGTCCTACCTTATAATGTATGCATTGGCATTCCTCCTCCTATACTTGGGAATAGTCAGGAAATACGAACCTCTGCTACTCATACCCATCGCTTTCGGAGTACTGATAGCCAATTTCCCCGGAGGGGAGATGGGCGTGGTGCAGGCATCTCCCGAAGGACTTGTGACTCTCCCCGACGGCTCATCCGCCTGCATCTGGGATATGTCCCTCCACGAGATTGCGCACGAACTGGGTATAATGAACTATCTGTACTATGCGCTCATCAAGACCGGGTTGCTTCCGCCGATAATATTTCTCGGGGTGGGAGCTCTGACCGATTTCGGCCCTATGCTCCGCAACCTCAAACTCGCCATCTTCGGTGCAGCGGCACAGTTCGGCATCTTCGCCGTCCTGATTATAAGCCTCGCTCTAGGATTCACTCCTAAAGAGGCGGCATCGCTGGGCATTATCGGTGGCGCTGACGGACCGACGGCCATATTCACGACCATCAAACTGGCCCCCCACCTTCTCGGTCCCATCGCCATAGCGGCTTACAGTTATATGGCGCTGGTACCCGTTATCATCCCACTCGTGGTAAAATGCCTGTGCACTAAGAAGGAACTGATGATCAATATGAAAGAGATGGACCGTCTCTATCCTCCCAAAAACGAGATAAAGAATATGCGGGCCGCCAAAATCATATTCCCCATCGCAGTGACGACGATAGTGGCGATACTGACTCCCACCGCAGTCCCTCTGATAGGAATGCTTATGTTCGGTAACCTCATCCGCGAAATCGGATCGGACACCGGCAGACTCTACGATGTGGCCAGCAACGGCCTGATGAACGTGGCGACCATTTTTCTGGGACTTTGCGTCGGCGCGACAATGACAGCCGAAGCCTTCCTCGACTGGCAGACCATAGGCATCATAGTCGGAGGCTTCTTCGCATTTGCACTGAGCATTGCCAGCGGCATAATCATGGTCAAGATCTGGAACATCTTCGCAAAGAAGAAAATCAATCCGCTCGTCGGTGCGACAGGTCTTTCCGCAGTGCCGATGGCCAGCCGCGTCTGCAACGGAATCAGCACTAAATATGACCCGAAGAACCACGTCCTCAACTATTGTATGGCTTCCAACATTTCAGGTGTCATAGGCTCTGCCGTGGCAGCGGGAGTTCTCATTTCATTATTGGGATAAATGTACAGATTCGAATCCGATTATCTGGAAGGATGCCTTCCGGAAATCCTCAAGAAATTGCAGGACACCAATTTCGAGCAGACATCCGGATACGGTCGGGACCCCCACTGCGAAAGGGCAAGATCCCTCATCAGGATAGCCTGCGAAGCTCCTGACGCTGATGTGCATTTCCTTGTGGGAGGGACACAGACCAATGCCACTGTAATTTCCCATATTCTTAAGCCCTTCCAAGGAGTACTTTCTACAGACACCGGGCACGTTAACGTACACGAGACCGGCGCGATAGAAAAAGGCGGACACAAAGTGCTTGCCATTCCGGGCAAGGACGGAAAAATGGACGCACACTCACTTGAATGCGTCATAGAAAGTCATTTCACCGACCCCGGCAAGGAGCACACCGTCCAGCCGGGAATGGTGTATCTTTCCTTCCCCACCGAACTCGGTACGCTTTACACCCTTAAGGAACTTACGCAAATATCGAGAGTCTGCACAAAATGGGGCATTCCCCTGTTCATAGACGGTGCCCGCCTCGGTTACGGTCTCGTTTCGCCCTCGTCTGACGTAACACTCCCCGACATCGCACGTCTGGCGGATGTGTTCTACATAGGAGGGACCAAACAGGGTGCCTTGTTCGGAGAGGCTGTGGTATTCAGGGACAAAAAGATGTCGGACAATTTCAGATATACCATAAAGCAGAACGGAGGAATGCTTGCCAAAGGACGGCTCATCGGTCTGCAATTCGAAGTTCTTCTGGAGAACGGGCTCTACTTCAAGGCCGCACGGCATGCAGTGTCACAGGCCATCCTGTTGAAAGAAGCATTCAGAAACAAAGGTTTTGACTTTCTGACCGACAGCTCCACCAATCAGCAGTTCCCCATACTTCCTAACGAAGCGATTGAGCAGTTGTCCACTGACTTCTCCTTTGATATATGGAGACCGGTGGACGCAGGGCACACGGCAGTTCGTGTCTGTACAAGCTGGGCAACGACTGATGATGCCATATCGGAGTTGGTGCGTAAAGTACAGGGATTGTAGCATTCTTCAAAAATAATTAGTACATTTGTACCGGAGAGGTGGCCGAGTGGTCGATGGCAGCGCACTCGAAATGCGCCAAGCGGGTCAAACTGCTTCGCGGGTTCGAATCCCGCCTTCTCCGCG
>JAKSKB010000058.1 GCA_024401975.1 Bacteroidales bacterium
GTCCGCTTGTGTCGTCACCGATTCTCTGAATCTCGAAGATTCCGGCTCCCAGATGTGAGATTGTGTTGCACCCTATAAGACTGATTCCATCTCCGGCCGCGTCACGGATGTCGTGATACAGCTGCAGGACGACTTCGGCGTTGGTCTTTGTGGTGTCGTGGAACTGCCAGTCTCCCTTGGTCATATCTCCGTCTTCAATCATAGAATGACCCCAGCGGCGGAACATATCGAAAGTGGTGAAATCGTGCTTCACCATCTCGTAGCCCCATTCCCGGTAGGTTGCAAAGCATTTTCTGATATATTCCCGCACGGACTCCACCGTAGGGTCGAAATATCTGTCGGGAAGTTCCTCCTCATATCCTGCCAACAGCATTTCCTCGGGAGCACCCACCCAGGCTGACAGGGGTCTCATCCACAATCCGGGGCGGAACCCGGCATCACGCAACTGACCGGCAAGGGCCTTCATATCAGGGAATCTGCTGTTGGACGTATGGAATCCACCGGGACCGCAATAGTCATAATCACCGTCATCGTACCACTTGCGGGCCCATCCGTCGTCAATGAGGAAGAAGGGTCTGTTTTCGGAGTCGGGGAGAATGGGCGAAAGCATCGTTGCAGTGGAGGATATCAGATCCGAACTGTTGTGCCCGTAGGCAAAATACCAGTCATTCACGCCATATACCGGACTCTTCGGAAGTCGGGGATTGGGGCACATAACCTTGCAGAAGCGGTGCAGCGCCGCATATTCGTTCTCGCCGGGGACTCCCTCGAAATCAAGAATCACCGCCATCTCAAGTTTCCTCTCTCCGAGGTTCACTCCGTGGGAACCGTTGCGTACGTCAAAGGTGAGTTCCACGGCGGAACCGCTTACTTTCCAGGCACAGAATGAACTGCAGCCTGTCATCACTCCGCGGCCATATATCTTTCCGCCTGCGGATTCGATGTAATACCACGGCATAATGCGGGATGGGTCGAGCTTTTCCCATCGGAGGTCACCGTACCCCCGTTCCCATTGGTCACCAAGGTATAGACTTCCTTTCCTTGCCGGCTCATTCCATACGGCGCGGACATACTTGACCTTGGCGGAAGGGGAGTGGAGGGTCGCCGCAAGGCCCTCACGGGTTTTGGTAAAACTGACCTTGAGATTGTCTGAGGTGAAGGTTGAACCGCTTCTTTCAAGGACGATTGTGCGGTTCTGGTCATCAATGATTTCAACTGAATCGGGAAGGCCGCTCACGCTGCACGATGCGAAAAATGCGGTCATTGCAAAAACATACAGTATATTTTTCATAGAGGGTGAATTTGGGTAATCGCAGGATGAGGGTTTATTCGTTCCAGAGTTCCTTTATCGTCTCTGTCAGGTTCATTCCGTCAGGAACGTTTTCGGTGGGCGCAATCGCGCGGGCCTTGCCTCTCGTTCCGGGCATCTGTATGTGGCACCACGGATCATTCTCCTTGACCCAGTGGAATGCATATCTGAGCCAATCCTGTCTCTGCTGCTCGGGTAGCATATAGAGCCAGGTTATCTCGTCGTACCCCCAGATGTATATCTGCTCCCAGAAGGGGAGGTCGGGGTTGCTTCGGTCGGACGGTTTGCCGGGATGGTCGCTTGTGCCATAGTTGTCGAATTCCACCAGGTAAGGGTGGGGATAGGTACCGTACATTGCGTCGGTGAATCCGGGCCTGAGCCTTGCGGTGAGATATCCGTTTTCGGGGGTCTCTTCTATGCGCATCGGGAAAGCGTTGTAGTCCAGCACGCTGCGGCCATCAGGGGTGAACATTCCCTCTTCTCCGGCGTGCGCGTCATACATTACATAGTGGCGGCGGGCCTTGGGGTCGTAGTATGCGTGCATCTTCGAGAGGAACTCGTCGTAGGCCTGCCAGCCCTTGTCTTGGGCGCCCACAAGCATAGTCTGGCCCATATGCACAGCCTCGCAGCCCATCTCCACGAAGTGACCGATGAGAAACGAATACCACAGTTGTGTTTCGGTCTGACGTATGTCGGGGACGCTGTTGCCGTCATCCCAGTGACCTACGAATGATCCGTCGGGGTAGAGCATCGCCTCCATATCAAAGTTCCTCTGCTCAGCGGGCAGGCCGAGGGATTCGAATGCCCAGGCAGGTATGGGGATGGTCTCGACCCAGGAAGTCATGAATTCGAAGCAGCAGCCCTGCAGAACAACGTCGGGAGCCGCTTCGTGGACCTTTGCAGCATAGTCCTTTGCGTTCTTGAGCCATTCTGGATTGTTGAATCTGTCTTCTCCGCCCCAGATGCATATGGCGCGGCCCACGAACTTGGTGCCGGTCTCGACTATGAAGTCGATGTCTGCATCCTTGTCGGGGTAGGAGTCGGTAAGGAGTCCCATCATTGTGATGGCACGGTCAAGGTAGTTGCAGAGCACCTCCTCGGAGGGCTTGCCGTCGAAGTGATAATCCTTCGTTGCTGTCCTGCTGCACGAGCAGAGAATTGACAGCGCAATTAAAATGATGGTTGCTTTTCTCATATTGCGAAAATGTGAAAGAAATATTGATGGTAATTTATAGTGAAAATGACGGACGAATAATCGTTGTCTGGCATCCCGGGAAAAACGGAGCGGCGGCAAAACCGCTACCATTCATAATAATAGCAGATGGCTCCGATTACGGCATCACCTCGTTTCAGGAATATGTCATCGTTCAGGGCACTGCCCGAACTGATTCCGTTTTGTTCGCCGTTACGGACCGTAATCCTGACCGGATGGTTGAAGCACAGCGGATTGTCGGGGAACTGCCTGTAAGCGCTGAGTTTTACGCCCCCGTCCTCCATCTTGAGACAGGTCTGTCCGCATTTATATCCCGTGAACTGACCCGAATCGAAATAATATGTGCCCAGAAAGAAATCCTCGAGCCCGCTTGACAGGAACTCGTATTCGCCTGTACGGGTGTCGTACGCTCTGATGCACGCTTCCATCGAGCACTCTGTACTGGAATTGAGAAACAGGTTGACACCCACGACAGCTGAGTTCTTGTCCGTCTCCATCATCGTGAACTGCTCTCCGGATGATACAGCCTGATTCGCCATCCTGATGCCCTTGAAATATGCGCCCCGAGGCAGTTTTCTGCCATCGCATACTACGGTAGCCTTGGTGTTGGCACGGACAGTGGTCCATATGCAATCATTTACACCGGATTCGGGCTGAATCAACTCGACCCTGCACGACTTGTAGTAAGGAATCTTGAAATCAAGACTGATACTGTTGTGGGATCCGAATTTGGAAAACAGAGGCGTCTCCAGAAACACCTTCTCGTATTCTTTCTCATCGACGTAATCCATATTAAGGCAAGCCAGTTCATACAGTTTGGAGCTGACACACAGGATGTCGTCGCAATATACGTTCAGAAGGCATTGTCCCGGATGATGCCAGTTGTCGAAATCTCCGCACAGGTACATGTTCTCGATTTTGCCTTCATCTTCTGCACTGAAAATGACAGCTTTGCCGTTTTCATCAAACGCAGATACGCTTTTGTTGACATAGGTGAACGTGCGGCCGTAATCAGATGTCCCTTTACAGGAGGGGAGGGCCAGAGCCATAATGGCAATTACGATGGTTTTTTGCAATTTCATATTGTCGGTGATGAAACTTTTAAAACAGAGCCTTGGTAATCCTAAGTCTCTCATTCTTTTGTGTAGGGAACTCCACAAAGTCTCCCTGCAGCTTTTCTATTCTACCGTCAGAATGACGGACGAGGACAGTCCGTCCGGGCCACGGGTTCTCCATCCTGCAGGGCCGGCCTTGCTCGCTGAGCAGTTCCACTTCTCCAATTGTCCCGTTTTTTATGGAAGAAGAGACCAGAAACGCGCCGTTGGCCCGCAGGTGCCTGAATGATGCGTCCCGTGAACGTATCCAGCAAGGGAACAGGCGCAATGTCCCTTCGAAACTCTGCATCAGCATTTCATTGATGGTGAACGGAACTGCGGCCAAAGTCTCGATGCCGCCGCCATCCGCCACTATGTAGCAATTGGGATAGCTGCCCATTTCGATGCGCTCTCTCAGATGTCGGAGAATCTTTTCGGGGCTGAAACCCAGCCGTGCGGCACCTGCATAGACTGTTTCGACGCCATTCCCCGTTGACCTGCCCCAGTCGTTGCCATCGCTTGCATTCCAGCGGTTCATATCATCCAGCATTATCCCGCTGAAACGGGCATCGGTGAGCGGGCCGGACACCATAGGAGGGATGAGCACACCGTGCATATGGATGCGGTTGAGGCCGCTCGGCTTGAAATCCTCGCTTTTCGAATCGACGCCCTTCCGGTCAAAATTCTTCAGGCTGAGCCTCCCGTCTTCCGTATAACCCACAGGGTAACCGCTCAGGTTGTCCAGAATGTCCTGCCACCGGCCTCTCCTTTCACCGTCAACGTCCAAAGTTGAACTGATGTCCAGAGCGCCGCGCATCACCATACGTATTAATCCGAGCGAGCACGTCGGATTCACGTCATTGTCCCTGCCCCGTCCCGGCCACTCTTCATGGAAGCAGTCATTCACGGATTCATATTTTCCATCGCGTGATACCAGATAGTCCTCCCAGAATTCGGCGCATCCCAGGATGAACGGGTAAATTTTCCGGGCATATTCTTCATCCCAGGTGGCATAGAACCGCATCATCATATTGACGGCGCCGAACGATGCATTGGATTTCTGTCCCCAGAACATATTTCCGCCATCCAGCATATGGTCCGGGTAACCGTACATCTCCTCCATTTTCTCATCGGTATCCGGCCAGGCCGCTGAAGAGAGTCCGAACGGGCCGATGCCGACAGGATAATAGAGACCCCGGCAGTTCAGGAGTTCCCGGGCATAAAACCTGCCCTTTTCCATATAATCGAGGAGCGGCTGGTCATAATTCTCCGTTAGAGATATGTGATTGCTTGAAAAGCACCCCCAGTACGGGGACTGATAATTATAGTTCAAATGATAATCGCCGGCCCACGCTGTCTCTTCGCTGCAGATGAACGGTCCCCATAGCCCCGGAGCGATTTTTCCGGAACGGCTGCTGCAAGCGAGCAGATACTGGGATTGGTAATAGTAGCGTTCCATCCATTCGTCACCGATATCGACGTGGGACAAATTCCAGAAAGCGGACCACCACGAACGGTGTTCGTTCTTCAGGGCGTCCATATCCTTGCCCTGGCAGTTATGCGCCTCCCTTATCGCTTTCTGCTTCCAATCCGGAGTGTCGATATTCGTATATACGGCCAATACAAGAGTCTCTTTCTTTCCGGGCTTCAGCGTCAATGCTCCGGTGGCGTGATTCAGTGCCAACGCTATGTGGGAGTCCCATTGCAGACGCGGATTGTCATAAAAACTTCGGGTCATCCAACTGCATCCCTCATCCGTTCCCTGTCTGATGACTGATGCCAAAGGGCCGTCTTCGGCAGGGAGAAAAGCAATATTCAGAGACATTTCTCTTTTGGCGTCCAGTTCCACCACCACTTTGTTGTCGGTGGCTGACACCCACGCCGTCACTGACAATTCATTATCCTGCAGAGTGTATGTCGCCCTGATTTCGGCACTGCCGGGGAGCTGTTCGGCGTGATAGATTCCCGAGGAAATGATGTCGGAGCTGAGCACCAATGCCCCCGGAAGGGCCAGACCACCCTCCGGATACGACTGCAGTGCACGCCAAAAGTCGTTTTTTCCTATAAAAAACGTTATGCCGTCTTCTGCGGTTTTCATAGTAAGACCGATGTCCCCGTTTCCTGCCAGGGGGGCATCGGCTGTCTTGTCCGTGGGGACGTGGGCGGGCCATTCGGCGAATTCGGCCTTATAGACATCCAATTCTTTCAGAATGGAATTCCGGTGTGTGGAACAGTTGCATAAGAACAATGCGGCGGCCGTGATGTAAAGTGCGCGTTTCATAGCAACAATATAAGCATAAATGGCGGAAATGTCATTCTTTTTCATAAAGAAATCAGTATCTTCGCAAGAACATGGAAACGCTGGTACACGCTGAAAGATTTATAGAGTCACAGGGCTTTCACCTGATGAGAAGAGAGGATATCCCCAAGTTTGCGCGCTGCGCGACAGAATCTTACGGGAGCATTTCTTATGCGCTCGATGATTATTTTGTCGGACATCCGCGCACGAAGGAAGAATTGTGGGAGATGTGGATCTTCAATCTGAAATATTTCTATTCAAGAGCGCTCATCTATTCCGACAGCCGGGACTGCAATGCCTGGCTTCTTTGGGTGCCACCCGGCTGCAAGGGTCTTTCAATGGTTGATTTCCTCCGCTATGGAGGCATAGGGCTGACACTCAAACTCGGCATCGCCAGTATGAAGCGGATAGTGCATTACGAAGATTACAGCGCTTATGTGAGACTGAATGCCACGGGAGGGCACGAATGCTTGTCGTTCGGCCGGAGGCTCAGGGACGGCATCTGGATATACAGGCATTTCGGATTCGAGGTCGTGAGCGACGATCCCATTCCCGGTACCGGGGTGACCCATTGGGGGATGATGAAACAGCCATAATCATTCTAATGAAAAATATTATGAATCGTCTATTGTTTATTGTCAGTGCTTCAGTTCTTTTGGCATCTTGTTCGTCCACCGGTCAGGACTGGGTTATCGGGCCTTTCGAGCGTCTCGTGGAGGATGCCGTTATAAAGCCTGACACGACAAAAGTTTTTTTCTGCCCTATGCGCGGAGAAGTTGTCAAGTGGCAGGAAAGTGACACGTTCAATCCTGCCGCGACGCTCAAGGACGGCAAGATGGTTATCCTTTTCAGAAGTGAAGACAACAGTGCGACGGGCATAGGCTCCCGCACCTCGAGGATAGGCTATGCCGAGACTTCTGACGGCGTGAATATGTCGATAGCTTCCGAGCCGGTCCTTTTCCCTGCGGATGATGCGCAGAAAGAACTTGAATGGCCGGGCGGATGCGAGGACCCCAGAGTGGCCCGTACGGAAGACGGTCTGTACGTTATGCTGTACACCTCGTGGAACCGCGATACGCCCCGGCTCTGTGTCGCCACTTCGCGTGACCTCGTGCACTGGGACAAGCACGGCTTTGCGTTCAGGGATGCCTATGACGGAAGGTTTGCCGATATGCCCTGCAAGTCCGCCTCCATCGTGACGAAACTTGATGCCAATGACGAGCTGGTCATAGAAAAGATAAATGGCAGATACCTGATGTACTGGGGAGAGAATTTCGTCAATCCCGCAGTTTCCGAAGATCTTATCCGATGGACTCCCACGCTTGACAGGGACGGGGAACTTTTGAGGGTAATGGAGCCTAGAGAAGGCAAATTCGACAGCGCACTTACGGAGTGCGGCCCTCCCGCCGTTCACACAAAAGACGGGATAGTCTTGATTTATAATGGAAAGAGCGAGGAGACCGGGGCATATTGCGGAGGTCAGGCTCTTTTCGATGCGAAGAATCCGATGCGGGTAATCGCCCGTACGGAAGAGCCTTTCTTCGTGCCTGAGGCGGAATTCGAAAAGACAGGACAATATGTTGACGGGACCGTGTTCTGCGAAGGTCTGGTGAGATACAAAGGCAGCTGGTATCTCTATTACGGATGTGCGGATTCCTTCGTTGGAGCGGCTATATCAAGGTAGAATATGTCACACGATAGTCCTTGCTCCGGGTGAACCTTGTGTCGTAAAAGGTTGCAATGGATTGGTGTTTAAAGCCGTGACCCTCAATGGCACCACTTATCCTGACGGTTTTTCCACTCTTCACGAATTCTATATGCAGGACTGGGGTGACAGGCTTCGCATATTCCACGGATGCCCCTCTGTGTGGAAAGATGTCACATTCAGGAATATGAGAGCCTCCGGAGCATTCCTTGTCGCTACAATGGCAAAGCCGTCGATTTCAAAGTTCTTCCTTGCCCTGAACTGGAAGATACCGGCTCTCTGATAGGATTCGAAACAACGGAGGGAACCGCCACGACGGTCTCAAGAGCGTCATTATCAGGAACATCACTGTAGAGTAATCCACCGCGCCGGTGCGGAATCTATTCCAGGATTGTAAACCGTTTGTCTTTTGACTTGAAGGAGAGAGTTTTCAACCGCTTGTCCTCCATGGAGAACGTTATGCAGTCTTTCCCGCCATCGGCAAAACGCACCTCAATGGTGTTGCCCCTCGCGCGTACCGATTTCACAGGGTTATTCTCGCCCGGCTTCAAAGGGTAGAGAATATATGCCTGCACGCTCTGTCCCGCTTCGTTGTATATGAAGGTAGGGGTGGCCACCGGATTGTAAACATAACCGTCACTGGTCCACTGAGGAATCCATCCTTGCAGTTCAGGCTCTGTCTGCCCGCATATGACATCCGCCTTGGCATCACTGCGCAATGGAATTATGGCTATGTTTGCCCCTTCGTCGTCATCCGACATCACATAGTTGCCATCCACAAGGTATCTGTCGGTGTTGAGGTGGAAATAGCTGTCATATTGATGCTGCGTCTCGTCTTTGGGAGTGAAGATATCGAACAATATCCAGTATCTGTCCTTTATGAATGTCAGGGCACGATACTGTTCCACGTTGCGGTCGGGCATGCCGGCCTCATCGCCGAAGCCTTCGTCATACCGACCTTCACCGAAATCGCAGTCATCGTTGCTCACCCAGCGATTTGACATCGGTTCACGGGAGTATTCAAGGTCTGCCTCAGGCTCGTAGTCGTGGCGGTTCTGATACTTGCCGTCCACCTTGCTTACATTGTGTGCACGGGCAGAAAGGATGTATTTGCGCCAATCGGAGGTGTCGTAGGAATATGTGCCGCCCTCGGTAATCAGCCGTTTGCCGTAGGCATAAAGAATGAGCGACAACTTGTCTTCGTGCTGATGACCGGGCGAATACGGTCCTACCTCGAAGTGTGAGTACAAGTCATTCTCTCCCCAGCCGGACCGCATCATATACCATCCGGCCCAAGGCATCCAGGTGGAGGTGAACGACGGCTTCGTGCCCTCTTTGCCGCTGGTGGCAATGTATTGGAAGTCAGTGCGTTCAGGGAACAGACCGAAGCCCTGTGCCAGCTTTGCTCTGGCATCGTTCCATCCCGAGTCGTTGACGGCGGGCATCTCGCCCGAAGGAGCCATTATCTTCACGTAGTAGCCGTACATATTCTCCAATTTCCGGTCGAAGTCTTTCGGGAGACCGCCATATCCGGTGGCTTTGGCTATCGAGTACAGACCGAGGAAATTGTTCAGCGTGGTGCCGTGATAACCCGGAGTCAGTTCCACCTGCGCTCCGTCGGGATACACCTGAATCTCTGTCTCCTGATAAATCTTTGTTCCGGCATACTCTGCCCAGTGGGCCGACTCCTTGAATTCCGGGAACATCAGTGCGATGTGAATCAGACCGTTCATCTCCATCGACAGCCAGTTGTTGGTGCGGTGGTGCTTCCTGAGGTGGATGGCGTGTTCATAGAAGGACTTCATCATCAGGAACACACTCTCATCATCGAATGCAGCTGACTGAAGGAAGTACAAATAAGCCATAGGCCACGCCCCCAAGGTACGGATACCGGTCTCGATGGTACGCCAGCGGGAGTAATCAATCTTGGCATCGTAGTCAGGAAGCGGCGACTGGTCAATCCAGCTGTTCAGCTGACTTACGAAAGCACGGGTATACTGCTCGTCGCCTGTGGCCTTGTATGCGCGGCCCAGACCGATCCAGTACTGATGGCGTCCCAGCTGCCAAGGCCATTCCTCGTATTCCAAGGGGGTATTATTGCGTGTCCAGATGACGGTGTCTCCAAACTGCTCGCCCAGCAGGAGATTGTTTACCGTGTTCGTCACTTCCTCTATGTCATAACTGCCATTGTCCTTGCTGTTGTCGGCATTGTTCCAGTCGAAACGGTACTGACGGTTACGCAGGTATGAGACGAATCCGCTCTTGGCCCCGGAGATGTCACCGGATGCAATATCGGCTTTAACTGT
>JAKSKB010000059.1 GCA_024401975.1 Bacteroidales bacterium
TGGCAAAGAAAACTACAACATCAAAGAGAGTTGTCAAGGTTGAAGCTTATGGCGAAGCTCATATTTCATCGACCTTCAACAATGTAATCGTGACCCTTACCAACGACAGAGGTCAGGTCATCAGTTGGTCCTCAGCTGGAAAATGCGGCTTCAGAGGCTCGAAGAAAAACACTCCCTACGCTGCCCAGATGGCAGCCGAGGACGCTTCCAAGACTGCGTTCGATGCAGGACTCCGCAAGGTCAAGGCCTATGTGAAAGGCCCGGGGCAGGGACGCGAGTCAGCAATCAGGACCATCAACAATGCAGGCATCATCGTGACGGAAATCATTGACGTCACCCCTATGCCTCACAATGGATGTAGACCGAAAGGCCGTCGTAAAGTTTAACAATCAAAGAATATTGTTATGGCAAGATATACAGGTCCCAGCACCAAGATAGCACGTAAGTTCGGAGAGCCCATATTCGGTTCGGACAAAGATTTCGAAAAGAGAAATTATCCTCCGGGACAGCACGGCCTCGCTTCAAAGCGCAAGAAGGTCAAGGAATATGGCACTCAGCTCAAGGAAAAGCAGAAAGTCAAGTATATGTATGGTGTTCTTGAGCGTCAGTTCCGCAACACCTACGACAAGGCGGCCCGCATGCAGGGTCAGAAAGGCGAGAACCTTCTGATTCTTCTCGAATCGAGGCTTGACAACGTCGTTTATCGTCTGGGCATTGCTCCGACGAGGGCCGCTGCCCGTCAGCTCGTATCCCACAGTCACATCACGCTCAACGGCGAGGTTTGCAACATCCCGTCCGCACAGGTGAAACCGGGTGACACTGTGGCCGTCCGCGAGAGGTCCAAGAGTCTTGAGGTCATTCAGAGCAGCATCGCTTCCGCCAGAAAGTATGCCTGGCTTGAGTTCGACAGCAAGAATGTCAGCGGGAAATATCTCAACCTTCCCACGAGAGTCGAGATTCCCGAGAACATCAACGAACAGCTCATCGTCGACCTTTACTCCAAATAGTCACTAACACCAAAAGAAGAATAATATGGCAATCTTATCATTTCAAAAACCGGATAAGGTGATAATGCTTGAAAGCACCGATACCGTCGGGCGCTTCGAATTCAGGCCTCTTGAGCCCGGATATGGCCAGACTATCGGAAATGCTCTCCGCCGCATTTTATTGGCTTCTTTGGAAGGCTTTGCCATCAGTCAGATAAAAGTCTCCGGTGTGGAGCATGAGTTCGCGACTATTCCCGGTGTCATCGAAGGGATGCAGGACATCATACTCAACATCAAGAAGGTCAATCTGATGAGAATGATTGACAGCGTTGAGACAGAAACGGCAAACATCATCATCAGCGGTCGGCAGGAGTTTACTGCGGAGGATATTTCCAAAGGGTTGTCTTCTTTCAAGGTGTTGAATCCCGAGCAGCACATCTGCTCTCTTGAGCCCAGCGTCAAGCTCGAAATCACGCTTACTGTCACGAAGGGGCGCGGTTTCGTTCCGGCCGAAGAACTCAGGGATGCCAATACACCTATCGGGACCATCCCGGTGGATGCCATCTACACTCCTATACGTAAAGTCAACTGGACTGTCGAGAATTGGCGTGTCGAGCAGAAGACGGATTACGAACAGTTGAATCTCGAGATTGTTACTGATGGATCCATCTCACCGAATTCGGCTCTTCAGGAGGCGGCCAACATTCTTATCTACCACTTCAGGCTTTTCACCGACAACAAGAAGATGTCTCTTGATAACTCATCCGAATCCGACAGCAAAAATCTTGACGAGGAGTCGCTCCATATCAGGCATCTGCTTCTTACCAAACTCTCCGACCAGGGCCTTTCGGTAAGGGCTTACAACTGTCTGAAGGCTGCCGGCATCGAGACGTTCGCCGATCTGGTTTCCTATTCCCGTAACGAACTTATGAAGTTCAGGAATTTCGGAAGGAAGTCCCTCAGCGAAATCGACCAGCTCGTCGAGAAGTGGCAACTGTCATTCAATATGGATGTCACCAAGTATAATATCGAACCTAATAAGCACGAATAAAAATGAGGCACAATAAAGCAATCAATCACCTCGGTCGCAAGAGCGGGCATCGCAAGGCGCTTCTTTCCAATATGGCATCTGCTCTTCTCCTCAACAAGAGAATCAACACTACCGTTGCCAAGGCAAAGGCGTTGAAGATGTATGTGGAACCGCTCATAACAAAGTCAAAGGAAGACACGACCCATTCACGCCGTATAGTTTTCAGCTATCTCAAGGACAAGAATGCGGTTGCGGAGCTTTTCCGTACCATCGCCCCCAGAATCGCTGACCGTCCGGGCGGATACTGCCGTGTTCTTCATACCGGCTTTCGCAAGGGAGACGCCGCCGAGATGGCTCTCATAGAGTTGGTGGATTTCAATGAGACGGCTATTGCCGCTCCGAAGAAGGATTCCGCCAAAAAGTCAACCAGACGCGGAGGAGCGAAGAAAGTTGCAGCGGAAGCTCCCAAACAGGAGGAGGCTCCTGCCCAGGAAGCGGAATAATTTTTGACTATATTGTTGAAAGGGACCGTCCGGAAATGTCGCAGGCATTTCCGGGTCAGTCCCTTTCAGTCAGTTATTGAAGTTGTTGTAAACACAAGAAGATATGCGACACTTTTCATTGCCCGTAGAAGGAGGTTTGATTGAAAAGGACCTTCCTATCGGAGTCCTGCACGCCAAGGAGAAGGTATTCACCAGAATTTTCAGGGATGAATCAGACGGCTCCGATGCCGTCGCTTCCGCTATCATCGAAGCCATCAAGTCCCGAAAAGGGACTTTCCGCCTCGGACTTTCCACGGGGAGCACGCCTGTCACTCTGTACCAGAACCTCTCCGCAAGGTTCCGCGCGGGTGAGATTTCTTTCAGGAATGTGGAGATTTTTTCGGTGGATGAATACTATCCCATCGACAGGGATTTGAAACAGAGCCGCAACTACAGGCTTCGCAAGGAACTGCTTGACAACATCGACGTCAATCCTCTTAACGTCCACATCCCTGACGGGGAGAAACGTATGCAGATGGGTTCGGAATACTGTGCCGAACTCGATGAAATGGCAAGGGGACTCGACCTTATGGTGATGGGGATAGGAGAAGAAGGGCAGGTGGCCTTCAATGAAGCGGGGTGCTCCGAGCAGAGTCGTACGCGCACGGTGATGTTCCAGTATGAGAGCCGCCGGAAACAGAGCCACAACTTCAACGGTGACATAGCCGCAACACCCAAGTCGGCCATAACCTTGGGTATGGGTACGATATTGAGCGCTTCAAGGATTATACTGATGGCATGGGGAGACAACAAGTCGGAGGTAGTCTCCGCCATTGCCGAAGGTGAAAAGACTTCGTCCTGTCCTGCGACTTATTTCCAGTCGCATGACAATGTAGAACTTTATGTGGACGAGGCAGCCGCCGCCCTTCTGTCCAGACGGGTCGCCCCGTGGACCGTGGGGCCGTGCAATTGGACTCGAAAGCTTCGCAGGAAGGCCGTAATCTGGCTTTGCGGGCAGGTCGGAAAGCCTATCCTGAAACTCACGATGAAGGATTATCTCCAGAATTCTCTGGGTGAACTGCTTGATTCGCAGGGACCGTTCGACAAGATAAACATAGACGTATTCAATGACCTCCAGCACACCATTACGGGCTGGCCCGGCGGGAAATGCGGTGCGAATGACAGCACCCGCCCGGTTTCTTCGTCTCCTTTCCCCAAGAAAGTCCTCATATTCTCACCGCATCCCGACGATGACGTCATCTCTATGGGAGGCACGTTCATCCGTCTGGTTCATCAGGGGCACGACGTTCACGTGGCCTACGAGACTTCGGGAGACCTTGCAGTCCACGACGACGTGGTGATGCAGCATCTGGATGCCATAAAGCAACTCGGGATGGGAGACAAGGTGGAAGAGGTCCGTGCCATCATAGACGCAAAGGTGCCGGGTGAGCCGGAACCGAAGGAACTGCTTGCAATGAAGGCGGCTATCAGACGCTCGGAAGCTCGCGCGGCCGATTATTCATTCGGGATGAATATGAGCAACGTACATTTCCTCAATCTGCCGTTCTACGAGTCGGGCGGTGTCAAGAAACTGCCCTGCACTCAGGCGGACATCGACATCATCAAGCAGCTGATTGTGGAGGTCCGCCCCGACCAGATATATATGGCGGGAGACCTTGCAGACCCTCACGGCACCCACAGGGTGTGCACCGAGGCGGCGCTGGAAGCCGTGGAACAACTCAAGGAAGAAGGGGAAACCTGGCTTTCGAAGGCCAATATCTGGCTCTATCGGGGTGCCTGGATGGAATGGGATCTCGGTTCGGTAGATATGGCGGTACCCCTGAGCCCGGATGAGATGATAGAGAAAAGACACGCCATATTCCGTCATCTTTCGCAGAAGGACATAGTGCCTTTCCCCGGTGAGGATTCGCGCGAATTCTGGCAGAGGGCAGAAGAACGCACCCAGAATACGGCCGTACTTTACGACCGCCTCGGAATGGCTGAATACCAGGCCATAGAAGTGTTCTTGAAATTGGTCTGAGATGAATTCGTTCGGACGCAGTTTCAGAGTCTCCATTTTCGGAGAATCGCACGGGGAGCTGATGGGCGTCGTCCTTGACGGAGTCCCGGCAGGGATTCCTTTGTGTGAAGAGGATTTCGCTGCGTCCATATCCAGGCGAGCTCCGAAAGGATTGGCCGGTACTACCCGCCGGGAGGAAGACAAGCCGCTGCTGCTGAGTGGAGTTTTCGAAGGACATACTACCGGAGCTCCGCTTACCATAGCCTTCGGCAACAAAGATACGAGGCCCGGGGATTATATGGCGACGATTGACGTCCCGCGGCCCGGACACTCGGATTATGCCGCATCGATAAAATGGGGCGGAGCCAATGACCCTCGTGGCGGCGGACATTTTTCCGGGAGGTTGACGCTCCCCCTTGTGGCCGCCGGCGTCGTTGCGGAGAAAATGCTTGAAGGTATTTCCTTCAAGACCGAAGTGATTGAAGCAGGCGGGAAGAGGGACAAGTCGGAATGGGAGCGGGAGGTGGAGTCCGCCGCAGCGGACGGCGATTCGCTTGGAGCAGTGGTAGAGTGCATCGTGAAGGGTATTCCCGCAGGGGTGGGAGAGCCTTTCTGGGATTCGGTGGAATCTCTTGTGTCGCACGCGGTTTTTGCCATACCCGGAGTGCGGGGAATAGAGTTCGGGGACGGTTTCGAAGCGTCCCGCCTGCGCGGTTCGAGGCACAATGACCCTCTCGGTCCGGACGGTCCGCTGACCAACGGTGCAGGCGGTGTGAACGGCGGTATAGGCAATGGCGCTCCGCTTTTGTTCAGAGTGGCATTCAAACCTGCATCCAGCATAAGTGCCGTACAGAAAACTTATGATTTCAAGGAAAGAAAAATGACGGAACTGTCCGTTGCCGGGAGGCACGACGTATGTTTTGCGCTCCGCACCCCCGTGATAGTGGAGGCCGTCACGGCAATAGTTCTCGCCGACCTTCTTCAGATACGTTCCGGACAGTGATAAGTGAGTTGCTTCATAAACACTCTTCCGCCTTTATGGTTTATGACCGCAAAGTGCAGGAATATGCCGGCAAGATAGCCGGTGAGTGCGGTGTCACGGCTTCTCTTGGCATCGATGCGGGAGAAGCGGGAAAAAATCTCGAAACAGTTGCCGGCATATGCCGCTTCCTTATGTCGTGCGGAGCGGACAGGGACGCCCTGCTTCTTGCCGTAGGTGGGGGAACCGTCACCGATGTCGCAGGCCTGGCGGCGGCACTTTACAAGCGGGGGATAAGCGTCGCTTTTGTCCCCACCACACTGCTTTCGATGGTGGATGCGGCTTACGGAGGAAAGAACGGCGTCAATCTTGACTGCTACAAGAATATGGTCGGGACATTCCTTCAACCGGAATTCGTGTATCGTGACATATCCTGCCTCGCGACACTTCCGAGGAGGGAGTTCCTGAGCGGAGCCGCCGAGTTGCTGAAGACTTTTTTGATTGGTGATGCTTCCCTCTATGCCGAAGCGGTGGATGTACTGAGCCGCCCGGACATCGATTGGAGACATCTGGACGAACTGGTCGGGCAGGCCGTCGCCATCAAGTTGCGCATTGTCAATGCCGATCCGTATGACAATGGAGAGAGACACAAACTCAATCTCGGACATACTTTCGCACATGCTATCGAGTGGTACGAGCATCAGCGTGGAGTGGAGTGCCCCCTTACGCACGGAGAGGCCGTCGCCATAGGCATCATCCAGTCCGCTTCGCTATGCAATGAATCTCTTGCCGGGCGCCTGCGCTTCGATTTCCGCGCCTGCGGTCTTCCCGTCGACCTGCCTTATCCTCTCGATGAACTTATGCCCGCTATGGAAAATGACAAGAAGAACGGGGAGGGAGAAATACGGTTCGTGCTCATTCACGACATAGCGGACATTACATACTGACGCGATGATTTGCCTATCCATCTGCAACAGGACTCTGGGCGGTATCTTCTCCATCCTCGAAAGTACCGGCGCGCGTATGGCGGAAATACGCCTGGACCTCTGTCCCATCACCGAAGAGGAGATTGAGGAACTGTTCAATTCCACGGACATTCCGCTCGTCGCTACCTGCCGTACCGCCTCCTGCGAACGTGCCGAACAGAGACTCGCGGCGGCAATAAGGGCGGGTGCGAAATATGCCGACCTTGAAATCGAGGCTCCCACACTCATGGGCAAGCGTCTGAGACGGCTTGCGCGTGAATGCGGAACCGTATTCATACGCTCGTTCCACGACTTTGAGACAACTCCTTCATCTGAAGATCTGTCCGGTATCGTGCAGAGGTGTCGACGATTCGGTGCCGAAGTGGTCAAGATTGCCGTCACGGCCCGTTCCGAAGAAGAAGTCAGGAGAGTGATGGACCTCTACGGGCAGGCTCCCGAGGGGACTCTGCTGGCCTTTTGTATGGGTGAGGCGGGGAAACGGTCGCGTCTCGACTGCCTCAGGGCAGGAGCTCCGTTTACCTATGCCTGTATGCCGGGCGAACCTGTCGCCGACGGTCAGATGTCCCTCGAAGAGATGAATGCTTCTCTATACGGAGGATTCAGTTTCTTCGACAGACAGAACGTCACGATGCCTTGTTCAAAGAGTTTCGCCCAGCGGGCGATAATTGCTGCCGCTCTTGCGGAGGGAACTTCCCGTCTGGAAGGATATACCCCTTGCGGGGATTCGGAAGCCGCCATTACAGCGGCACGTTCACTCGGTGCGGAAGTGCATAATGCCGGGGACTCGCTTATAATCAAAGGAACGGCGGGACGGTTTGCCCGGCAGGATATGGTGTCAGCCGGGGAATCAGGGCTTCTGGCCCGCTTGCTGATACCCCTGCTGTCTCTCGGAAACGAAAGGACTGTCCGTCTTGACGGATGTGGCACTTTGCCTGCACGGCCACTGGCCGACGCCAATGCAATAATGGCCGCTTTCGGAGTCACTCTTTCCAATGCCGGGTGTGTGGGAAAGGAGATTCACGTGCCTCTCGACATCCGCGGAAGTCTTGTCCCGGGGCGGGCGGAAATTTCGGGCCGAGGCGGCTCGCAGCTGATAAGCGGTCTGCTTATGTCCCTTCCTATGACCGGCAGCGCGTCTTCTCTCTATGTTTCCGGACCAAAGAGCATACCTTATATGTTCATCACTGTGGACGTACTCAGGCGATTCGGCATAGAGATGTCCAGCGAAATGGAGGGAGGGGACGATTTCCTTGAAGCGCGGGACTGGAGCTGCTGTACCGGCATAAATTTCAACATAAGAGGGGGACAAAAGTACAGAGCCGCCGATTTTCCGCTTGAAAGGGATTGGAGCACTGCCGCAAATTTCCTTGTGGCGGGAGCTGTTTTCGGGAAGGTTTCCGTCGATGGACTTGACACTGCCTCGTTGCAGGCCGACATCAGCATTCTTGACATATTGGTTGAGGCGGGAGCGAGTGTGTCGCAGGATGATGACGGTACGACTACCGGCCCTGTGAACGTATGCAAGGCTCCTCTCAACCCTTTTTCAGTGAATCTTTCCAATGCCCCTGACCTTTTCCCGGCGGTGTCGGTACTTGCCGCATTCTGCCCTGGGACGAGCAGGATAGGAGGTGTGTCAAGACTCTCCGGAAAGGAAAGCGACAGGGCTGCCGCCATCCTTGAAATGCTGTCGGGATTCGGTGTGAATGCGCGAGTTGAGGGTGATGCCCTCGTCATCGAGGGCCATTCTCTCGAAAAGCGTCTCGCTTCCGGTAATATGCTTGTGGGGGGAGGAAGTTTCGACCCGCGCCGCGACCACCGTATGGTGATGGCTCTCAAACTGGCATCGATGGGGGCGGGTTCCTCCATAACGATACAGGATTCCGACTGTGTGTCGAAATCCTGCCCGTTTTTCAATGATATGTTCAATTAGCGGTTCTCTTTCCGTCAGAACGTACGGATAATGCCGAGAGATATGTTCTGGAGGACGTTGAATTGGAAAGACCCTGTGGATTTTGAACCGACGTAACCCAGACGCCCGATTCTGCTGATGAACGCCCATTTGTCATTGATATCGACCGTCAGACCCGGCTGGATACCTATTCCCCATGCGAATTCGGGTGAGTGGGACATCCTGTTCCCATCAACGGTTATGGAACTGCCGACGGTTCCGAAAGTTGCGACGGCTTCACCGAAAAGGGCAACGGGACCGAATTTCACGAAGTTGCAGCGGAAGTAGGGAGAAAGGTCCCAGGTAAAGACTCCGCTTTTTTCATCGCTTGAAGTTGCGCTGGCCGTACTGATGCCGAGTATCAGACCTATGGAACATTTGTCGCTGAGTTTATATCCGCCCTCCGGTGCGATGGAAAAGGATGCGGTTGAAATTCCTTTGGAGGATTCGAATCCGAAGGCGAGACTGCCTCCGGCATACCACTGTGCATTTGCGGAGAATGCGGCTGTCGCGAGGGCGATAATGGAAATGACGATTTTTTTCATAAGGTTTATAGATTTTGGCTCATTTGCAGTTTCCTATCCGACAAATATAACAATATTTTTCAAAATCGCGGGCGCATATCGCTTTTGTCATATCCACGCTGCCTAGAGGTCGTCGGAAACGAAGTCCAGGGTGGCGCAGGAGATGCGGATCGATGAGGGGAGGACTTTGCGGAGGGCCGAGAAACAGGAGGCCAGAGTCGCGCCCGTGGTGAAGGTGTCATCGACAAGGAGTATGTGCCGGCAGGTCAGGAGACGGCCGGCGCATTCCGGCTTGACGGCGAATGCGTCCGCCACGTTGGCCGCTTTCCCCTGTATGCCAATCCTGGTCCGGAAGTTTGACACATAAAATCTGAGGTTTTTCTGAAAATATTTGAAAAAGAGG
>JAKSKB010000006.1 GCA_024401975.1 Bacteroidales bacterium
GCTCGAACCCACGACAACCAGAACCACAATCTGGTGCTCTACCAACTGAACTAATCGCACCGTATCAGGGTGCAAATGTACAAATTTTTCGGGAACTATACACCTGTCTGCAAAAAATACGGCAATATTTCTTAAATACAAATTTTTTATACATCTTTTTTTACTTTACATTTGTACACGAATTCTTGGAAAATGTATGACGGGGAAATACTTGACGCAAAGACATTCATTGACGTGTCCGACATATCATCCGGGCCGCAGGGCACGACAGAATGGGAATAAACCAACTCAATAAATATATGGAACTCCTTTACACAGGTAAAACCAAAAACGTTTACGCTCTGGAGAGCGGGAATTATCTACTGAAATTCAAGGACGACTGTACCGGAAAGGACGGAGTCTTCGACCCCGGAGAGAATTCGGTGGGACTCACGATTGACGGGGTCGGCGATGTCAATCTCAGAATGTCCATCTATTTCTTCGAGAAAATCAATGCCGCAGGCATACGCACTCATTATGTGGGCGCGGATTTGAAAGACACTACGATGGAGGTTCTTCCCGCGAAGGTGTTCGGAAAAGGACTTGAAGTAATATGCCGCTACAAGGCAGTGGGCAGTTTCTTCCGCCGTTACGGCGAATATATAGAGGAGGGAGCGGATCTCCCTGCCTATGTGGAAACCACAATAAAGAATGACGAAAAGGGCGATCCTCTCATCACCAAGGATGCTCTCGTGGACCTCGGCATTCTCAGCGCACAACAGTACGAGGACATCAAGTCGATGACGCAGCAGATTACGAAAATAGTTGCCGACGACCTGAAGTCCAAGGGCTTGGATCTCTATGATATCAAATTCGAATTCGGATATAACCCTCAGGGCAAGGTGATGCTCATCGACGAAATCGCTTCGGGCAATATGCGCGTCTATAAGGACGGCAAGTACATAGATCCGATGACACTTTCGAAACTTTTTTTCGCCGAGTAATATGAAGGTCAGTGTAATAATGGGGTCGACAAGTGATTTGGAGGTCATGTCGGCCGCTTTCGCCGTTTTCGATGAATTCGGTGTTCCTTACGAAAAGAAAGTCATAAGCGCCCATCGTGCGCCGGAACTTCTGGCTGAATATGCAAGGACGGCCAGGGAACGTGGTGTCGATGTCATAATCGCAGGTGCCGGCGGTGCCGCTCATCTTCCGGGCGTCACTGCTGCATACACCACTCTTCCTGTCATCGGCGTGCCCATAAACGGCAAGGCCTTCGGAGGGATGGACGCACTTCTCTCCATAGTTCAGATGCCTTCCGGCATCCCTGTGGCCACCGTCGGCGTGAACAACGCGAAAAATGCGGCTCTGCTCGCTTTATCCATCATTTCCGTGGGAGACTCTGACATTGAGAGCAAACTGGCCGGCTTCCGGCAGCGGCAGACAGAAAAAATAATGAATACGACCATATAGAAATGAACAATCCCGTCCGCATTTTCGTCGAAAAGAAAGAAGGGTTCAGGGTTGAGGCGGAGAGCTTGAAAAACGAGCTCAGCGAGAGCCTTGGCCTGAAACTGACCGGGTTGAGACTCCTGAACGTGTACGACATAAAGGGTTTTACTCCGGAGTTGCTTGAAAAATGCCGATATTCCGTATTCGGAGAAATCGTGACCGACAACGTGTATGACAGTCTGGACCTTGACGGCAGCACCTGCCTCGCGGTGGAATATCTTCCGGGGCAGTTCGACCAGAGGGCTTCTTCTGCCATTGACTGCGTTCATTTGATTGATCCCAATGCCGGAATCGACATTAAGAGTTCGAGGCTTTTGATTTTCAGCGACCCGCTCAGCGGGGAGGACTTCGACGCAATACGTCACGATTACATAAACGCAGTCGAATCCCGGGAGAAGGATTTGGGGAAGAGCCCTTTCACGGACATTGCCGCCGTCAGACCCCTGCGCCGTCTCGATGGATTCCTGGACCTCCCCGAAACCGGATACAAGGCTCTTATCGGCGAATGGGGCCTCGCGATGAACGAAGATGACCTGCGCGAAGTGCAGAAATATTTCAGAAGCGAGGGCAGACCCCCCAGGGAAACGGAACTGCGAATTCTGGATACTTACTGGAGCGACCACTGCCGCCACACCACGTTTACCACCGAACTGACGGAAATCAAGGTGGATGATTCCTTCATCAGGGAAGAGATAGAGTCTGAACTGGGCCGCTTCCACGATATCCGTTCCGAACTTGGAAGGACGGAAAAGCCGCTCTGTCTGATGGAACTCGCGACCATAGGGGCGCGATATCTGAAATCGAAAGGCCTGCTTGACGATATGGAGGTCAGCGAAGAGAACAACGCCTGCAGCATATTGGTGGACGTGGATGAGGACGGGAAACGGGAGAAATGGCTTCTCCAGTTCAAGAACGAAACTCACAACCATCCTACGGAGATTGAACCCTTCGGAGGGGCTGCCACCTGTCTCGGAGGCGCCATCAGGGATCCTCTTTCCGGTCGGGCATACGTTTATCAGGCGATGCGTGTGACAGGTGCCGGGGATATCCTGAAACCGGTATCCGAGACTTTGCCCGGGAAACTTCCGCAGAAGGTTATCAGCCGCAAGGCCGCGGCCGGGTATTCGAGTTACGGCAACCAGATAGGCCTCGCGACCACCCACGTGCGTGAGATATATCATCCCGGCTATACGGCCAAACGTCTTGAAATAGGCGCCGTGGTAGGTGCCGTGAAGGCGGACCACGTGCGTCGGGAGAGCCCTGCCCCCGGAGACGTCATACTTCTTCTCGGGGGCCGTACAGGCCGTGACGGCATAGGCGGAGCCACAGGCTCGTCCAAAGAGCACAATGAAAGTTCGCTCGAAACTTGCGGCAGCGAAGTCCAGAAGGGTAATGCACCGGAGGAACGCAAGCTCCAGCGCCTTTTCCGTCATCCGGAAGTGACCCGTCTCATCAAGAAATCCAATGACTTCGGCGCTGGCGGCGTCAGTGTGGCCATTGGCGAACTCGCCCCCGGACTTGACATACGTCTTGAAGCTGTGCCTGTGAAATACAGCGGCCTGAATGCCACCGAACTGGCTATCAGCGAGTCGCAGGAAAGGATGGCCGTTGTAGTGGAAAAGAAGGACAGGGAGGAATTCGAACGCTGGTGTTCGGAAGAGAATGTGGAGGTGAGTTATGTGGCCGACGTGACCGATACCGGTCGTATGCGTATGTTTTACAATGGTGAAACGGTCGCAGATCTCTCCCGTGAATTTATAGACAGCGCCGGCGCCCGCCACTTCGCGAAAGCGGCGGTAGGAGCCGTGGAGAGGAAGAATCCGTTCGAAATGAAGGTGGCGGGAGAAAATCTCGAAAAGAAATGGCAGGCCGTGATGGGGGGCGCAAACATAGCATCCCAGAAAGGTCTCGCGGAGATGTTCGACTCGACCATAGGACGCTCGACGGTGCTGCTGCCATACGGCGGAATCACCCGTGACAGTGAGACTCAGGTTTCCGTCCAGAAACTTCCCACTGACGGATTTACCCGCACTGCCTCTGTGATGGCGTTCGGGTACAATCCTGAACTGATGAGCTGGAGCCCTTATCACGGGGCGGCGTACTCGGTGGTCGAGGCTTGTTCGAAAGTGGTCGCGGCCGGAGCCGACTGGCGGGGTATGCGTTTTTCCTATCAGGAGTACTTCGAAAGGATGACTTCCGACCCTCACAGTTGGGGGAAACCTCTTGCCGCGTTGCTTGGGACACTGAAGATGCAGGATGAACTGGGGCTTCCATCCATAGGCGGAAAGGATTCCATGAGTGGAACTTTCGAGCACATCAACGTGCCTCCCACTCTCGTGGCTTTCGGAATCACTACTATGGATACGGATGATGTCGTTTCCCCGGAATTCAAGCGGGAGGGTGACAAGATATATCTGGTGAAGCACAATCCTCTTGCTAACGGAATGCCGGACACTGCGGCGCTCCGTGAGAATTGGAGTTACATACGCGGGCAGATTTCGGACAAGCATATCAAGGCCGCCTGGGCCGTGGGTTTCGGCGGTGTCGGCGAGGGCCTTGCCAAGATGGCCTTCGGCAACGGTTTCGGCGTGAACGTGAATTATCCGGAAAGCGTACTTTTCAACCTCGACTACGGTTCTGTCATCGTGGAATCGGACAGGGAACTCACTTTTCGGAATGCGGTCCTTCTCGGAGAGGTGACGGAAAGCGGCTTTGCTGTGAACGGAGAAAAAATCTCTCCGGACGCACTCAGGGAGGCCTGGAAAGCCCGATATGAAAAAGTCTATCCCAAGACTGCAAGGGCCCGTTTCAGCCTGACCCATACCGAATGCACTCTGCCGGCGAAAGCGGAAAAGAGAAAAGACGAAGGCTACAAGGGAGCACTGGAAGGCAGGCCGACAGTGTTTATGCCGGTTTTCCCGGGAACAAACTGTGATTACGATACGGCGAAGGCCTTCCGCAAGGCAGGCGCCGAAGTCCGTTTTGAAGTATTCCGCAATCTTGATGCAAAGGCGTCTCTGGACTCCATTGACGCTATGGCTAAGGGCATTGACGAATGCCAGATATTCGCTCTCAGCGGCGGTTTCTCCGTTGCGGACGAGCCGGACGGCAGCGGCAAGTTCATAGCCGGCGTGCTCAACAACTCGAAAATAGCCACTGCCATCACCGGACTGCTGGATCGCGGAGGTCTGATTCTGGGCATATGCAACGGTTTTCAGGCTCTCGTGAAGAGCGGACTCCTGCCATACGGCAGATTGGGATGCGTCTGCGAAGAGTCTCCCACCCTTTTCAGAAACGACATCAACCGTCATATTTCCCAGATGGTGGTGACCCGTGTCGGATGCGTGTCATCTCCTTGGCTTGAGGGAATGAAGGAAGGCGAACTCCACAGCATAGCCGTCAGTCACGGGGAAGGTAAGTTCGTAGTAAACGATTCGCTTGCACGCAAGCTCTTCGCCAACGGTCAGGTTGCCTTTCAATATGCGGATCCTGAATCCGGAGAACCGACTATGGAGTCCCCGTACAATCCGAACGGTTCATATTGGGCAATCGAGGGCATAGTCAGCCCGGACGGCCATATCCTTGGCAAGATGGGACATAGCGAGCGCTATGAGCCGGGGACTTTCAGGAATATATGCGAGAATCGGGAGCAGGCTCTGTTTGAAAACGCGGTTAAATATTTCAAGAGATGATGGAAAAGCGTGAAGTGATTTTCGAAGGCAACGAAAAGAGAATTTTCGCAACCGATGATCCGAAGTTGTGCATCATACATTTCAAGGATATGTCTCTGGCTTATGGGGGAATCAAGAGAGCTATATTCAAGGGAAAGGGGAAATATACCAACAGAATTTCCGCAATAATCTTCAAGGCTCTCGCCGAAGCCGGAGTGCCGAACCATTTTGTGGAAGTGGTCTCCGAGACCGAACAGCTTTGCCGTAAAATAGAGATAATCCCTCTCCAGATAGTGGTGAGGAATCGTCTGTGCGGGACTACAGCCGAACTACTCGGAGTTGAAAACGGGACAATGATTCCGAACACTGTTTATGAAATCCGTTACAATTGCGACAAACTGTCGGATCCTATGATAAACGCAGACCACGTTGTGGCGCTCGGCATCCTCAGCTACAATCAGATGGACTATGTGATGAAACTGGCTGAAAAGACCAACGCAGTGCTTGGAGAACTCTTCGATCGCGTAGGTATAGAACTGGTTGATTTCAAGATGGAGATAGGCCGTCTTCCGAACGGCGAAATCATCATTTCCGATGAGATAAGCCCGGATAACAGCCGTCTTTGGGACAAACAGACCGGAAGAATTCTGGACAAAGACAGGTTCCGTCACGATTACAGTGATGTCACTGCGGCATACAGGGAGGTTATGGAAAGACTTCAAAAATCTATTTCAGAATGAGTGTTTTCGGTATATTTGGTGTTGAAAACGCCTCACGTATAATCTATTACGGTTTGCATGCCCTTCAGCACAGGGGACAGGAGGCGGCCGGTATCGTGACTTTCCGGGAAGACGGGACCGCCACACGCGTCCGCAGCCTGGGACTTGTGAGCGAGGTGTTCAATGCTTCCAACATCAGGAGTTTGGAGGGAGACCGGGGAATAGGCAGCGTGCGTTATGCGAATATAAAGAAGGGTGGCTCCGGAAATATTGCCCCGCTTCTTTTTTCACACAAGACAGGTGACTTCTCCATCGCCGGCGACGGCAGTCTCGTCAATTCCGAACAGCTCATCGATTTTCTCGAAAACAAAGGATGTCTTTTCCAGAGCGGCTCGGATAGCGAAATCCTGGCTTACCTTATAAGGAAAGATACCAACCGTCCCCGTATCTTCCGCATAATAGATGCCCTGAATATGATGGAGGGCGGATTCGCTTTCCTGATTCTCACAAAGAACAGAATCTATGCCTGCCGCGACAAATACGGTATCAAGCCTATGGTACTCGGCAAATTGGGTAACGGGTACGTCGTGGCCAGCGAGAGTTGCGCCTTCGATTTGATAGGCGCCAGTTTCATACGTGACATCGAGCCCGGAGAAATAGTTACCATAGACGGCGACGGAATCCGCAGCCGCAAGTATTCCCGTTTCCAGAAACACAAGCTCTGCGCGATGGAATACATCTACTACGCCCGTCCCGATTCAGATATGGACGGCTGCAATGTCCACGCCTACCGGAAGGAGTCCGGCCGCAGGCTGTGGCGGGAATGCCCCGCAGATGCGGACATAGTTGTCGGCGTCCCTGATTCCAGCCTCAGTGCGGCTATGGGCTATGCTGAGGAAAGTGGCCTCCCGTACGAGATGGGGCTTATCAAGAACAAGTATATAGGACGTACCTTCATCCAGCCCTCACAGGATATGCGCGAAAGGGGAGTGAAACTTAAACTTTCCGCAGTACGGAGCATCGTGAACGGCAAGCGCGTGGCTCTCATAGACGATTCCATCGTGCGAGGCACCACTTCACTGAAAATCATCAAACTGCTGCGCGAGGCGGGCGCCACAGAAGTGCACGTCAGGATTGCCAGCCCTATGATGAAATATCCTTGTTATTATGGTGTGGACACTACTACGAGCGAGGAACTCCTCTGCTCGTCTTGTACACTGGAAGAAGCCTGTCGGGTAATCGGTGCGGATTCCCTCGGATACCTGAGCCCGGAATCGACCGTGGCATCTTGTCCGGGGCGCTGTGAACTGTGCCTCGCCTGCTTTACGGGAGAGTATCCCACATCATTGTATCGACACGCAGAATCAGAAGAATAAGATATGGCTAAAAGTTACGAAAACGCAGGAGTCAATCTCGAGGCCGGCTACGAAGTGGTCAGCCGCATCAAAAAACACGTGATTTCTACGACGCGTCCCGGTTCTATGGGCGGTATCGGCTCTTTCGGAGGGATGTTCGACCTTTCTTCCCTGAACTATCGGGAACCCGTGCTCGTCAGCGGCACCGACGGCGTCGGCACCAAGCTCAAGATAGCCTTTGCCATGGACAGGCACGACACGGTGGGCATCGACGCCGTGGCCATGTGCGTCAATGACGTTCTGGCTCAGGGGGCTGAACCTCTGTTTTTTCTTGATTATGTCGCTGTCGGTCATAACAATCCCGAGAAAGTGGAGGCCATAGTCGCCGGAGTGGCCGAAGGGTGCCGCCAGGCCGGTTGCGCCCTTATAGGTGGCGAGACTGCTGAGATGCCGGGAATGTATGAGGGAGGGGAGTATGACATTGCCGGTTTCACGACGGGAGTCGTGGAGAAGTCGAAACTTATTGACGGTTCAAAAGTCAAGTTGGGCGATGTGCTTGTCGGAATCGCCTCCAGCGGTGTGCATTCCAACGGATTCAGTCTCGTCCGCAAGATAGTGGCCGATGCCGGACTGGACTACAGGCAGGAAATCCCGGAGCTGGGAGGTGCCAGGCTTGGAGATGCGCTGCTGACTCCTACGAAAATATATGTGAAGCAGGTGCTGGACGTGATTCGCAATTGCGATGTCCACGCCGTCGCCCACATAACCGGCGGCGGATTCGATGAAAATATACCGCGCGTCCTGCAGGAGGGGCAGGGAATAGAAATACAGGAAGGCAGCTGGGAGATTCTGCCGGTGTTCAAATGTCTTGAAAAATGGGGAGGAATCGCCCACCGGGAGTTGTTCAACATCTTCAATATGGGCGTAGGGATGATTCTGGTTCTGGATGAGTCGGAGGCTCCCGGCGCCATAAGGATTCTGGAGGGATATGGAGAAAAGGCATCTGTCATAGGAAAGGTTATAAAAGGGAATAAAACGGTTAAAGTATTATGAGCAAAAGAGCATTGGTCAGTGTAAGCGACAAGACGGGGCTTGTGCCTTTCGTCAAGGGGTTGCAGGAATTGGGTTGGGAAATCATAGCCACCGGAGGCACGAAGAGGCTTCTTGATGAAAGCGGGGTGCAGACGATAGGAATAAGCGAGGTGACGGGTTTCCCCGAAATCTGTGACGGCCGCGTCAAAACGCTTCATCCGAAGGTTCACGGCGGCATTCTTGCCCGTCGTGACATTCCGGAACATATGGAAACCCTGAAAGAGAACGGGATACAGACAATAGAACTCGTCTGCGTGAACCTGTATCCTTTCCGCCAGACTATAGCCAGACCTGAGGTCACGATGGAAGATGCTATCGAGAATATCGATATCGGCGGTCCTTCGATGGTGCGCAGTGCCGCAAAGAACTGGAAGGACGTCACGATAGTGTGCGATCCCGATGATTACGGGACGGTACTGGACGAAATCCGTAGAGACGGATTCACAAGCGACGGGACGCGTCTCAAACTTTCTGCAAAGGCATATACCCATACCGCCGAATACGATATGTGCATTGCCGGATATATGCGTGAGAAGGCCGGGCTGACTCCCAAGCTCTTCCTCGAATATGACCTCAAGCAGACTCTGCGTTATGGCGAGAACCCCCATCAGAGCGCTAACTTCTATGCTTCGATGGCTCCACAGCCTTATTCCTTGTCTTTCGGGAAACAACTTCAGGGGAAGGAACTTTCCTACAACAATATTCAGGATGCCAATGCGGCCCTGAACGTGGTGCGTGATTTCGACGAACCTTTCTGCGTGGCCCTCAAGCATATGAATCCCTGCGGCGCTGCCGTAGGAAAGACAATCGAGGAGGCCTGGCAGGCGGCATACGAGGCGGATAAAGTCAGCATTTACGGAGGTATCGTTGCCGTAAACAGGGAACTTACCGCGGAGGTGGCTTCCGGAATGAAGCCGATTTTCCTCGAAATCGTGATAGCCCCTTCCTTCTCTGCCGAGGCTCTCGAAATTCTCTCCACTAAGAAGAACCTCCGTGTGATGCAGGTGGATATGACGAAGTCGGATGCCCCCGTGCCCCAGTATATCAGCGTGAACGGAGGAATGCTCGCACAGAAACTTGATACCTCTGTAGAAAAGCTTGATGCCTCGATGTGTGTGACTGCCCGGAAACCCGATGCGGCACAGATGGCGGATATGGATTTCGGATGGAAAATAGTGAAGCATATCAAGTCCAATGCCATCGCCGTTGTGCGTGACAATCACACCATAGGTGTCGGAGCCGGCCAGACCAATCGCGTGGGCTCTGCTGAAATTGCGCTCAAGGAGGCCCGTGACGCAGGATTCACCGAAGGTCTTGTGCTCGCTTCGGACGGCTTCCTTCCTGTCGATGATACCGTCGCTCTTGCGGCAGGATACGGTGTCACTGCAATCGTGCAGCCAGGCGGGAGCATACGCGACGAGGATGCGATAAGGAAGGCCGATGAACTTGGTATAACTATGTTGTTCACGGGAGTGAGACATTTCAAACATTAGGATATGAAGAAGGTACTTGTAATCGGAAGCGGCGGACGTGAGCACGCAATCGTCGGGATTCTCCGGCGCTCTCCGCAGGTCGGAGAGATATACTGTGCTCCCGGGAATGCGGGCATAGCCTCTATGGCCGAGTGTGTTCCTGTCAAGGATACGGATGTGACAGCTCTGGTCGCCCTTGCCCGGGAAAAACAGGTGGACCTTACCGTCGTCGGTCCTGAGGCGGCTCTCTCTGCGGGGGTGGTGGATGCGTTCCGCGCCGAAGGGTTGAAGATTTTCGGCCATACCGTGGCTGCCACACGAATCGAGAGCAGCAAGGAATTCGCGAAACTTCTGATGACGAAGTACCGGATTCCCACAGCCGCTTACACTACCTTCACTTCATACGATGAGGCACTGACCTTCGTGGCGGCGAGACCTTTTCCGGCTGTTCTCAAGTATGACGGACTTGCGGCCGGAAAGGGCGTCGTGATTGCGGAGAACCTCTCCGAGGCGCAGGATGCTCTTTCTGATATGCTGATAGACGCGCGCTTCGGAGAGGGGAAGGTCGTAGTCGAGGATTTCCTCTCAGGACCGGAATTCTCGTTTATGTGTTTCGTGAACGGTCACAAGATTTATCCTATGCCGCTCTCGCAGGATCACAAGCGGGCGCTGGACGGCGACAAGGGACCGAATACGGGAGGTATGGGCGCATATACGGGCTTGCCTTTCATTACCGATGAAGACCGCAGGTTCGCCTTGAAGGAGATTCTTCAGAAAACCGCAGACGCTATGTGTGCGGAAGGCTGTCCTTTGACCGGAGTCTTGTATGGCGGTCTGATGAAGACTCCCGACGGTATCAAGGTGATTGAGTTCAACTCGCGTTTCGGTGACCCCGAGACCGAGGTTGTACTTCCTCTGCTCGAGAGCGATGCCTATGAGATTTTTGAGGCTGTTGCGTGCGGGACGGAGTGTCCTGAACCAAAGTGGTCGGATGACGTGACCCTTGGCGTGGTTATGGCTTCGGAAGGATATCCGGGGACATACCGGAAGGGAATTCCTATTTCTCTCCAGGACCGGCAGATGCAATTGATTCATATGGGAACGTCCGTCCGTGACGGTCAGCTGGTGACCGCCGGGGGGCGCGTGCTTATGTGCATCGGTCGTGGAAAAACGGTGGAAATAGCTCGCCGGATGGCCTATGACAGCGTTTCGAAGGTGAAATGCTCCAGTTTATATTACAGAAAAGATATTGCCTGGCAGGCTTTAAAAAAATAAATTATGGTAAAGATTGGAACACCCTTAAGTCCGGTTGCAAAGAAGGCGCTTCTTTGCGGTTCCGGCGAACTTGGAAAAGAAGTTGCAATAGAGTTGCAGCGCTATGGCGTAGAGGTTGTCGCTTGCGACAGGTATGCGAACGCACCCGCAATGCAAGTGGCTCATAGAAGTTATGTCTTCTCTATGCTGGACGGAATCAGGCTTCGCGAGGTGATAGAGACGGAGAAACCGGACATTATAATTCCTGAAGTCGAGGCTATTGCCACTCCTGTTCTCGTCGAACTCGAGAATGAGGGCTACAATGTCATTCCTACGGCAAAGGCCGCTTTCCTTACGATGAACCGGGAGGGCATCCGCCGTCTTGCGGCGGAGGAACTTGGCCTGCCTACGTCTTTCTATCGTTTTGCTGACAACTGGGAACAGTTCAAGGCCGCTGTCGGGGAAGTGGGCATTCCTTGTGTGGTGAAGCCGATAATGTGTTCTTCAGGCCACGGCCAGAGTATGGTCAAGACTGCCGCTGACGTTGAAAACGCGTGGCATATCGCACAGGATGGCGGACGTGCCGGCGCCGGACGCGTGATTGTGGAAAGATTCGTGGATTTTGATTATGAAATCACCCTTCTGACCGTGCGTCATGCCGGTGGCACCACCTGCCTGGAGCCGGTAGGGCATCATCAGGTCGAAGGGGATTATCGTGAAAGCTGGCAGCCTCAGCCTATGAGCGCTGTCGCCATCGGGAAGGCTCGTGAGATTGCGAAGAAAGTTACCGGGGCTCTGGGCGGCTACGGCATTTTCGGTGTCGAGATGTTCATCAAGGGCGACGAGGTCATCTTCAGCGAGGTCTCGCCACGCCCGCACGATACCGGTATGGTCACTATGATTTCTCAGGACCTGTCCGAGTTTGCGCTTCACGCGCGTGCCGTTCTCGGACTGCCGATTCCGGAAATCCGTTTCTTCGGTCCTTCCGCCTCGAAGGCTATTGTCGTTGAAGGGAATACGGACAAGGTCGAGTTCTACGACATCGACAAGGTATTGGAAGAACCCGGTGTGCAGATTCGTCTGTTCGGCAAGCCGGAGGTTATCGGGCACAGGCGCTACGGTGTCATTCTGGCCACGGACGAGACCATCGAGAAAGCTCTTGCAAAGGCTGAACGGGCTTATGCGAAACTTGGCGTGAGGATTCTTGAAAGGTAGGCGTTTTACCTTTTTTCCATACGTGCGAGGAAACACTCAATAGTATTTTCCATCAGCATCGTGATTGTCATCGGCCCCACTCCTCCGGGAACGGGGCTGATGTGTTCTGCCACTTCGAGGGCCTCGTCGAATTTTACGTCTCCGACCAGCTTCGGGCTGCCGTCAGGAAGGACAATGCGGTTGATGCCGACGTCTATGACTGTCGCTCCCGGCTTTATCATATCTGCCGTTATCATTTCGGGACGTCCGACAGCGGCTATGAGGATGTCAGCCTGAAGGGTCTCTTTCTTGAGGTCGGCAGTTTTAGAGTGAGCCAGCGTTACCGTAGCGTTGCGGTCAAGGAGCAGTTTCGCTACGGGTTTGCCGACAATGTTGCTGCGACCCACTATGACGGCTTTGCTGCCTGCTATCCTGGTGCCACTGGATTCTATCATCCTGATTATGCCTTTCGGAGTGCAGGGGAGTATGCATTTGCGGCCGAGCCAAAGGTTCGCCACATTGCCGGGGTGGAATCCGTCCACGTCTTTTTCGAGCGCGATGGCATCTATGACCTTGTCTTCGTCAATATGTTCCGGAAGGGGAAGTTGGACGAGGATTCCGTCTGTGGCGTTGTCTTCGTTGAGTTCCCTGATATGGGCTATGAGTTCAGCTTCGCTTACGCTTTCGGGAAGCTCGATGAGGCGGCTTTCCATCCCTACGAATTCTGCCGCCTTGATTTTGCCTTTTACATAGGAGCGGCTGGCCGGATTGTCGCCGACTATGATTACGGACAGACAGGGGATTCTGCCGTATTTTCCCTTCAGCAAGGGCATCTGCTTTTTCATTTCCTCTTTGAGGGATAGGGCGAGGGCTTTTCCGTCTATGATCATAGCGATTTGTTTTGGTCTGTTGATTCGGCTGCAAAGATAGCGAGCCCGTGGCGATATTTCAAAAATAATGAAGTATGTCAGTCCTCGGATCCGCGTAATGTCTCGGGGATGATATCTCCGCAATCCGTCCTGTCAGAACGACTGCGGCGCTTTCCTGTGCGACGGATGACAGATTATCTGTATGTCCACGGCGTCTATCTTGTATCCCTTGAAGCGCTTCTTGCGGAGTTTCTCGTCCACGGCCTTGAGGAGCTCGTCGTCGAAGACATCCCTGTAACTGTTGTTGAAACTGTCATACAGGTGGATGTGCCGTCTGTTGTTCACGTCGAAATACATTTTGTTGTTGGCGCTTGTGCGGCGCTTGTAGATGCCGATGGACGCAAGTTGCGACAGTATGTTGTAAACGCTTGCCACGGTTACCTTCACTTCTCCCGTTCCGGAAATATATCCGCTGACCATATCGGCACTGGCGTGCCCCAGTTCAAGCATCGCCTTGTGCACTGCCATACGTTGCCTTGTGGCTTTGAGTCCGTGCGCGTTGAGCGCGTTCTTGAATTTTTCCATCATCGATATCTGATGTATGCAAATATAGGAAGTATGTCTCGTAAATTTGCAAACATTCCTTATCTTTATGTCGTTTGTACACAATTGCAGATTATGGATAAGAAAAAAATCATACTCCTGCTTCTGGTTCTGTCGCTTCCGGTCCGGCTCGCCGGGGCAGTGGAATGGCGGGCTTCCTGGATAGGAGCGCCTTGGGAGTCGGAAGAATGTTCCGGAGACAGCGTGTTCCCTGCACCTGAGTTCAGAAAGACTTTCGAAATTACAAGGAGGGTGAAATCCGCCACGGCGCGTGTGACCGGTCTCGGATTTTTCGAATTCAGCGTGAACGGGCGGAAGGTCGGGGACGAAGTACTCTGCCCGAACGAAACGCTGTATTCCCATAGGAAAGGTTTGGGCGATTATATGCTTTCGATGGATGACACCCACTGGCGCGGTTTCCGCGTATTTTATCTCACCTATGACATCACCTCGATGCTCCACAGAGGGTCGAATGAACTGGGAATGCTGCTCGGCAACGGATTCTATTCTTGCGGGCGCTCCGGTTGGGTGTGTCCCTACGGCTCTCCGCGTATGCTCTGTCAGGTGGAAGTGGAATATGTCGACGGCACCGGCGAGACGATATGTTCGGATACGAGTTGGGAGGTCCGCCGGAGCCCCATACTGCTGAATGACTTGTATGAAGGCGAGATATACGATGCCCGGTTGGAAGACCGCGGAGAATGGACCGGAGCTGTTCCGCGCAAGGCTCCGGACGGAAAACTGATGCCGCAGGATGGGCCGGCCGACAGGGTGATGGAAGTACTGGGACCGAAAAGTGTCACAAGGCTTCCCGACGGACGCTGGGAGGTGGATTTCGGAGATTATGTTTCCGGATGGGTGCGTCTGATGGATTTCACCGCTGAAGAAGGCGCGGAAATAAGTCTTGAATTCCCCATAGAGACTTCCGGAAACGGTCAGTACAAATATGTGGCCAAGGGAGGTAGGGTTGAATCCTATGCCCCACGCTTTTCCTGGTGGGTTTTCGAAAAGGCGATTGTAAGCGGATGGCCCGGAGAATTGAAGCCTTCCAACATAAGGGCGGAAGTGGTCCATTCTGACGTGAAACGCTACGAGGGGTTCGCCTGTTCCGACACTCTTCTCAACAGGATAGACAGAATCTGGAAGCGCACCCAGACGGACAATATGCATCTTGGCGTGGCCACGGACTGCCCGCATCGTGAGAAAGGCCCTTACACCGGTGACGGTGAAGCGGCCTGTGTGGCCGTGATGCACAATTTCGATGCGCGGGCATTCTACAGGAAATGGCTTCACGATATGTCGGACTGTCAGGATACGTTGACGGGATACGTTCCTAATGGTGCACCGTGGCATCCCGGATGCGGAGGCGGTGTGCCTTGGGGAGCGGCGATGTGCATCATACCGTGGGAATATTATCTTCATTACGGCGGAAGAGAAGTCCTGGAAGAGAATTATCTGCAGATGACCGAGGAAGTGCGCTATCTCGAAGGTTGGAGGCGCGATGACGGCACCGTGCTGCAGCAGATAACGCGAAACGGCGAACCGCTGTTCTATTTCAACCTCGGTGAGTGGTGTCCTCCGTACAATCTTCCTTCCGAGAGATTCATCCACACCTGGTATCTGTGGCGCTGCGCCGATTATACGGCAAGGGCGGCGCGGGCGCTTGGAAAGGCGGATGACGCCGAAAGATTCAGGTCTCTGGCCGATGACGTCGCGGCGGCTTTCCACAAAGCGTTCTACGACCCTGTGAGCGGGAGTTACAATGCCGGAGGAGGACGGAAGACGGACAGCGGATATGGTACTGGCGCTGACGAAGGCGCCGGTGACGGCTCCAATATATTCGCTCTTGCCATGGGGGTTCCGGAGGAGCACAGGCAGAAGGTTGTCGAGGCCGTAAAGGCGGAGTTGGAAGCGAATGACGGGCATCTGAACACCGGCATCTACGGGTCGGGGCTGTTCTTCGAGGTCCTTTGTGACAACGGTATGGCGGAAGAGGCGTACACGGCGATGACCAAAAAGGATTTCCCCGGTTTCGGATGGTGGGTGGCGCAGGGGGCGAAGACCACCTGGGAGGAGTGGAACGGCAACAATTCCAGAAACCATCCTATGTTCGGCGGTGCTCTCGTGTGGCTGTACCGGAGAATCTGCGGAGTGCGCACGGATGAGGATGAGCCTGGTTACAGGCACGTAATCGTAAAACCGACTCCCGTCGGAGATTTGAAGTGGGCGTCATATTCCGTTGAAACTGATGGCGGGCCGCTTTCAGTCAGATGGGACAGAAAGAAGGACAGGTTCCGTCTCAGGGTAAGGATACCCGAAGGCTCCCGCGCTACGATATGCCTGCCTGACGGATCTTCTCCCATCGAAGCGGGTCCCGGCGAAAAGGTCTGCCGCTGCCGGATTCCACGCTGAAGCGCATCTTGACCGATGTAAAAACAAGCGGTATTTCTTGACAATGAACGGGAAAATCGGTATTTTGCAGAAAGAAAACGAAATTCAGGATATGTTATGAAAAAAAACTTTGTATTATTGGCAATGTCGGCGGTGCTTGTACTGATGGCATCCTGTTGCAACAATGAGCCCAAATCCGCTCTGGTGAGCGGCGCGCGCGGTTCGGATGACTTCAATATCGGCGTGGCCGGATACACCTATCGGGATTTTTCCATCGACGAGACTCTTGAAGCTCTCAAGGGAATGGGGGTTCACTACCTTTCCATCAAGGACTTCTGGCTCCCTCTGGACGCAAGTGTGGAGGAGATGGCGGCCTTCAAGGCAAAGTGCGCGTCATACGATGTCGATCCTTACATTCTCGGACCCATCTATATGAATTCGGAAGAAGAGGTGGACGCGGCGTTCGCTTACACGGCCCGTTTCGGTATCGATATGTTCATAGGTGTTCCCGCCTACGAGCTTCTTGACTACACTGCGGGCAAGGTGAAGGAGACGGGCATAAAGGTGGCTATACACACGCACGGCCCGGACAATGCCCCTTTCCCCAATATCAAGGAGATAGTGACAAGAGTGAAGGACCCTGCCGCCGGCATAGGATGCTGTATGGATCTCGGACATTCCGTGCGCTTCGGGGACGACATCTTGAGCGACATCGCATCTTACAGGGACTGGATATATGACATTCATATGAAAGATGAGAGCGCGGCTTCCGCGGAAGGCAACACTTGGGAAATGGGTAGGGGCGTCATGGACTATAAGGAAATAGTTGCAGCCCTCCGCGCCATAGGATACAGCGGGAAAGTGTCGCTCGAATTCGAAAAGAACTCGGAAAATCCGACTCCGGGTGTGGCAGAAAGCATAGGGTATTTCCGCGGAATCTGCGACGCCACGAAGTAGGGCAGTCCGCATTGAAACAGTATTGAAGTGAAAATGAAATCATTGCTGGCAGCACTGCTGGCTGTCGCTTCGCTTGCATTGTCGGTGGAAACGGGACTTTTCGCGCAATGTTCCGCCGACGCGTTTGTAAAACCGCCTTTCTTGAAATGCGGCGATACTGTGGCCGTGGTGGCGTCATCATACCAGCCGACAGACTCTTCAATAGCACGCTCCTGCCGTGTGCTGAAGAGTTGGGGTTTCGTCCCTGTCGTTGCGAAGAATATCACAGACAATCCTCTGCCCCGTAAAAAGGACACGGTGAGGTATTATTCCGGGGATGCCGCACAGCGCGCCGAGAGTCTCGTGGCCGCCTATGAGGATGAATCGGTCAAGGCGATAATATGCGCCAGGGGAGGATATGGAGCCATCCATCTTCTGGACCTGATACCGCAGGAGACTTACAGGAAGCATCCGAAGTGGCTCGTCGGCTACAGTGATGTCACTACACTGCACTGCGCCTCGTTCAAGGCCGGCGTAATGAGCATACACGGTGAGATGTGCAATTCGTTCGGAGGCCTGAAAGCTCCGGATGAAGGTGCACTGAAACTCCGCGATTTGCTGAAAGGTGACATTCCCGTATATGAGATATCTCCGACAGAGTACAATTCGAACGGTTTGGCCCACGGTGTCCTGATAGGAGGGAATATGATAACGATGGCCGCACTTGCAGGTACCGGATATGACCCTTCGACTTCGGATGGCATCATCCTATTCTTTGAGGAGGTAGAGGAGAGCATGCACGCTATAGACAGGCTTTTCAATATGCTCGTGCTTCAGGGACGTCTGTCCAATGTCAGGGGAATCATTTTCGGTGATTTCGAGGATTGCGACCGGGATCTTCCTTACAAGTCGGTCGAAGAGATGCTTTCGGTCTATACGAAGAAACTCGGCATCCCCGTGTGCTTCGGATTCCCCGCAGGGCACGGAAAAGTCAATATGCCTCTTGTGGAAGGCGCGATGACGGTGATGGATGTCAGCGACGGGCGCGTCGGGATTTCATTTCTGCTTTAGCCTTTGCGACAAGATTCTCGAAAATCGGCAGGAAACTGTCGTCTCCGGCACTGACGAATGCCTCAGGATGGAATTGGAGACACATAATTCCGGGGCCCTCGAAGCCTTCTATGACACCGTCGGGAGCAGTGGCGGACAATTCAAGACCGTCACCGAGAACTTTGACCGCCTGATGGTGGAATGAGTTGACGGCAACGGAATCGACTCCAAGCAGTTCGTGGAGCCTGCTGCCGGGCCTTATGCTGACACTGTGCTGAGGAACGTTGCGCCCGGCTGTCTGGCTGTGGACAATCTCTCCTGCTGTCTGGCTGGGCAGGTCCTGATAGAGATCCCCGCCGAAATATATGTTTGCCAACTGTTCCCCGCGGCAGATGGCCAGAATGGGAATCTTTTCCGCAAGTGCCGCTTTCAGAAGCCTGAAGTCGCTGGAGTCGCGTATTGCATTGCATTCCACACTTGCGTTCAGCACTTCTTCTCCGTAGTAGGCGGGCTGGATGTCTTCGCCTCCGCTGAGTATGAAGCCGTCAAGCGCTTCCATATATTCCGTGGCCATTTTGTCATCGGCGGCCAGCGGAATGATAACGGGGATGCCTCCCGCCTTGGTTACGGCGTTTGCATATTCGTCGCGGACGGTATTTTTCAAGTCCTGATATCCGGCGGAAATGCCGATGACAGGTTTGGACGGTTGGACGCAGGCTGTGAGTATGGCTGCGGCTATAATGGCGGTGAAAGGACTTTTGGTCGTCATTTCTTAAAATTGTCAGTTATCAATGTGGCCACTACCGTTGATTGGGAATTTACGAGAGTCGCCGGGATGTCAATGATTGTGCCTATTATTATGATGATGCCGGCCAGTTCGGGCGATACTCCGAGAAGAGTGCAGGTCAGAACGGCTCCCGTGACGTCACCTCCTGCCACGGCGCCTATCACTGCTGCGGAAAGGATGGATATGCCTGTCACCGTCAACGCCTGTATAATGCCGACGGACGGGATGCCGCAGATGGACATCAGCAGGACGCCCTTGAGCACATACCCCATCACGGAACCGGCTTTCAGCAGATTGGTGGCAATGGGTATGGTGGCTTCGGCCACCGCCGTGTCGGTTCCCATAGCTTTCGCGGTTTCTATGTTGCCGGGAATCACCACGGAACTGGATGTGGTGGCCATTGCTGTCAGGGAAGGCGGAAGTATGGCCTTCCACCACTTTTTTAGGGAGCCCTTGCCCTTCATCGCTCTTACTGTGGCGGGGAAAATCAACCCCACTGTTATGAGGGAAAGTACCCAGAATATGACAAACACCCTCAGGTAACCTTCGAGAAGGTCGCTTCCAGTGTTTGCAACGGTTTTGGCGAAGTAGCAGCCGAGTCCGATGGGAGCTGCTTTCATAAGAATGCCTGTCGCTTTGCTGATTACGGTGCAACCGCCTTCGAGAAAGTTGCCGAAAGCGCTGCCGCTTTCTCCGCATAGAGATACGCCTGCGCCGAGCAATGCGGAAAAAATCATAAGGGGGAGCAGGTGGTTTTTCGAAAACAACAGGGTGAAATCAGACACGGAGACCGTTCCCACAAGAGTCTCTCCCCAGGTCTCGTCCGTGCGTTCCGCCCCGGCGGAAGATATGGTGAAGTCATTGCCAAGAGGATTGACTATCAGTGTGCTGAGATAAGCGAACAAGCTGAGGACGACCCAGATGACGAAGAATGAGAAGATGATTCGCCCCAATGTCCTGCCGATGCCGGAGCCGGTCTTCAGTTTCATAAAGGAAACGGACACGCTGAAGAACACGAGCGGTATCACCATCGCGAAGAGAAAATTAAGAAAAATGTCCCCTATCGGTCCGATGAAGCGTGCCACCGACGGCTGGACAACCCCACATACGCCTCCGGCTATGAGAAATGCTATGAGCAGTATGGTAGACGAGTAGTTTTTCCAGATGGAATTCATATCGCGAAGGTAAGTATATTTCCGTAAACATTTCTTATTTTTGTACATACTTTTTAATGAAATGGCAGACAATTATCTCGAAAAACGATATGAGGAAATCTTCGGAAAAGGCGCTTCGGCGCGCAAAAGCTTTCCTTCGAAACCTTCTCTCGACAATCTCCTGCTCAGGAACCGCAGTTATCGGGGCTATGACAACTCGTATGCTGTCCACTCCATTCAGCTGGAAGCGATTGTCTCGGTTAATGTCAGAGTGGCTTCAAGCGTGAATCTTCAACGCTTGAGATTCAGGATGGTGACAGCCGGGGCTGAAGCGGAAGTCGTCAATGCCCACATAAGGATGGGACGCGCCCTGCCGGAACTGCATCTCCCGCTTGCGGGTACGGAGCCTCAGGCGTTCATAATCGTCTGCTCCACCGTGCCCGAAAACGCATCCATAGACATAGACCTCGGCATCTCGCTTCAAAGTATGGGCCTTAAAGCGGTGGAACTTGGACTGGGTTGTCTTATAATACGCAATTTCGACAGGGATGAAATCAAATGCGGTCTTTCTCTCCCGTATGATCCGATAGCAGTGCTTGCTGTCGGCAAACCTGCTGAGAAGATAGAACTGGTGACCGTCAGAGAGGGGGAATCCCTTGACTATTATAGGCGGGACGGAGTCCACTACGTACCCAAGATAACGGTGGAAGACCTTGTCATTCGAAAACCGCTTCCCTGAAAAATTCGGGACGGTGGAAATCAGGGGTCGGAGTGTCTATCGGGGCCCAGCTGAGGAAAGCCTGTTTTTTGAGACCATCTCCGCATTTGAAGAAATTGATGCGGCATCGCAGGCCTTTCCAACTGCTCAGACTTGAGCGGAACAACGCAGATACGGGTATGGTGACTTCCAGCGTCCACGGTTTCCCTACGGATTTTTCACCGAAAGGCGTACTTCCGAGGGAAGGTACTGCGCTTACGCTTTCAATCACGTTGGCGGGAGCGCTTTCCGCATCTTCGCGTCCGCTGCGCCAGGCCATTGCCAGATGTCCTGCCGCGTTCCATTCGAAATTGTAGTATTTTTCCCCGTCCTCCGGCTGTATGAAAAACTCTACGCACGCATCACCGTGTGCGGGTGCTCCGACGGAGTCCTGTTCGGCCTTCGTGGTTTCTTCGCTTACGCGGAAAATGATGTTGAAATGTTCCCGGTCGTGCCAGACTCTGAACTGTACGTCGGGCTTGTACGGAAAATCCTCCGGCCAGTTGCAGCAGGAGCAATGTATCCATCCGGATGGTTTGTTCTCAGGAATGATAAGCATAACTGCCCGTAAATATACAGTTTTTATGTAAAAAAATGGTTACATTTGTTATGTATGACAGCAATGTTCGGTAATATGAAATCACTATTGCGGTTTGTTGCGGCTGCAATCGCCGCCTGGACACTCGCCGGTTGTGCCGGTCAACTCTCTGATGTCGCGAAGAACAGGCTCGCGTCGGCCTCGTCCGATTATGATTACAACCTTACTGCGCAACTTGCCACTGACGGTATGATTGACACGGAGGAGCCGTATCTGATAAGTGTCTGCACGAAGGACGGGGAACTTCCCGCGAGAGAGAAGGAGTGGACCATCGATCAGGGGCCTTTTTCCGGCAATATGCTCGACGGGGGCGAGAATTTTCTCGAGTACCGATGGAGCCGTCAAACTTTCAGCCCGGCCTATGTCAGAATCACCGGTACGGTGGCCTATGAACCGGCTGGCAATCACGGATGGGAAGTGGAGTGCTTCGCTGACGGGGCCCTCATCGGTCGCCTTGGCGATACCGCATTGCCGGGAAAACCGGATGCGGCCATGACCGTCGTGGACCCCAACAAGGGCTTGATCAATAATAAGGCGCCTCGACGCCGTGCCGGAGGAGCGGGCGATGCGAACGACGGGAGGCAGGGTAAAGCAAATGGGAGTGACAAAGAAGTCGCCTCCACGTATCCGACACGGGCGTTCATATTCGAAATACCAGTGAGCACCGACAAGCCGTTTTCGCGGTTTAAAGTCTCATTTTCAATGAATAACGCCGTTTGCTGGCGTATTGCGGCGATGGATTTCTCCGATACTCCTTTCCGGAACGGCACAGATGGCGGCTACTACTATTCCAAAGATTCGCGAGGAATCAACCTGCTTCCGTCCCAATGTTTTTCAAGTGCCTGGATGAGCGCTGACGGTTCTCCCCAATGGCTCAGCGTCGATTTGGGAGAAAAGTTGAGGTTCAATGAGATATGCCTTCACTGGATACACGGGCCGCGAGAATGCAAGGCTCAGGTTTCCGATGACGGGAAGTTATGGTCAGACCTTGCAATCTTCCCGCAGAGCGAGGAACGGAACGTGAAGGTGAAAGTGAGAGCCAAGTCCCGTTACGTGCGGATTGTGATGGAAGGCGCGGATGAAAGCGGGCGTTTCTGCCTGAGTGAAATCGAGATTCTCGGCAAGGCCCGGAAAAAGGCATATTCTCCGTGGAGACTGCAACGTGCGTCCCTTGTGGATGCCCGTGGAGAGGAAATCTCCAGAAAAGGGTATGCTGTCTCGCAGTGGCTTCCCGCCGTTGTGCCCGGGACCGTGCTTTACAGTTATATGGCGGCTGGAGCCGTCCCTGACGTCCTGATTTCGGACAACAACGGTCAAGTGTCCGAATCGTTTTTCAACTCCGATTTCTGGTACAGGGGTGAAATAGAGCCGGAAGGAACTCGCGGCGACAGGCGTCTGCTTGTGTTTGACGGCATCAACTGGAAGGCTCTCGTCTATATGAACGGCATTTATGTAGGGCACATTGACGGTGCTTTCAAGCAAGCCGTGTTCGATGTTACGGACATCGCGGGCGACAAGAACGTCATTGCGGTTAAAATCATCAGGAATGCCAATTTCGGTGCCGTTAAGGAAAAGAATGCGGAAAGTCCCGATTTCAACGGAGGCGTCCTCGGCGCCGACAATCCCACTTTCCACGCGACCGTGGGCTGGGATTGGATTCCAACTGTCCGGGGGCGCGAAGCTGGGGTATGGAATGACGTGCGTCTTGTGTGTTCGGATGACGTGCTGATTGCTCATCCTCTGGTCCGAAGCCGTATAGGCAGTGACGGCAGGGCCGATGTCACTGCAAGCGTCGATTTGACCAACCTTTCCGACAAGACAGTATCCGGCACTCTCCGCGGGGGCATAGGTGGAGTGGAGTTCACACGGGACATCAGTCTCGGTGCAAAGGAAAAGGTCTCCGTGACTTTCTCTCCGGAATCGTTCGCCCAGTTGCGCTCCTGCGATCTTGCCCTGTGGTGGCCCAACGGTATGGGGGACCCCGTTCTGCACGATGCGTGGTACGTTTTCGACAGCGGGGAAGATGCCGGTGAAAGATTGAGTTACAAGGCCGGTATCAGGGAATTCACCTATTCCGACGCGGGAACGGACCTGAAGATTTTCGTGAATGGTCACAGATTCTTTCCGAAGGGTGGCAACTGGGGCTTCAGCGAACTCAACCTGCGTTTCGGTGCCGAAGAATACGACAAGGCTGTAATGTATCATAAAGATATGAATCTCAATATGATACGAAATTGGGTCGGACAGACTGGCAATGACTGTTTCTATCAGGCCTGCGACAAGTACGGAATCGTCGTATGGCAGGATTTCTGGCTTGCCAATCCGGCCGACGGTCCGGACCCCGACGATGAGGCTATGTTCATTGACAACGCAGTCGACTATCTGCACCGGATAAGGTCGCATGCCTCGATAGGTCTGTATTGCGGCAGAAATGAGGGATATCCTCCGGCGACTCTCAACGAGGCTCTTTCATTGGTCGTGAAATCGATTCATCCCGACATTCTGTACATACCGAGTTCTGCCGATGACGGAGTGAGCGGCCACGGGCCGTACCGCGCCGTCAATCCGGACGATTACTTCGCAATGCCCGCGCTCAAATTCCATACGGAAAGAGGAATGCCCTGCGTGATGTCATACGCCAGCTTGAAAAAGACTTTCTCGGAAGAAAACATATGGCCTGTCGGGGATGTCTGGGGACAGCACGACTTCACCCGCACCGGCGCCCAGGGTGACGAGACCTTCGTAAGGATGGTGCGGAAGGGCTTCGGTGAGCGCGTGATGGAATCGGCGGAGAGTTTCGCGCATTATGCGCAGTGGATAAACTATGACGGGTACCGGGCTATGTTCGAAGCCAACAATTCGGGAAAGAAAGGACTCCTGATATGGATGTCGCACAGTTGCTGGCCTTCGCTGGCCTGGCAGACATACGATTACTGGTTCGACAGGGGAGGCGCATACTACGGCACGAAAAAGGGCAGTGAAAATCTTCATATACAGATGAATCCGAACCGACGCACCGTGCAGGTATGCAATTTCCGGCGTGACGTTGCCGAAAATCTTACGGCGTCAGTCAGAATCGACGGTCCTGACGGAAAAACGAAGTATTCGAAGACGGCGACTCTTTCCATAGGCGAATGTGAGGTGAAGGATGTCATCGACTGCTCCGGTATCCCGGACGGACCTTGTGTGGTCACGCTGACTCTGACGGATGCGGCCGGCTCCGAGGCGAGCAGAAACGTCTATCTCCGCAATTACAAGGACGGAAAGAATACGGGGGACTATACGGCGCTGCCGGAAGAAACGGTAGAAGCAGTGCTTTCTGAAGCATTGAAATGAAATTTTGATTAATTTTGCAGGAAAGTGTCCGGTGGGACAACAAACGGATCGCTATGGAAATGAAACTGAGAGAAAATTGCAGATATTCCCTTCTCGTGCCTACCAGCATGGGATTGCGTATGACTCCTGATGCCGGTCAGCCGGTGCATTCCAGCAGGAACTTCACGTTGCAGGCGACCAGCGCCGAAACCAATGTGGCCAGCATATCCTCTTTCCTCGGGCTGCCGGTCAAGGTTCTTACCGCATTTGTGAAGGACAGCCCGTTCGCGCAATTCATCAAGACCGACCTGCACAGCCGCGGGATGGACTTCGAGGGACCGGAAATCGAGCAGGGCGGCCCCTGGGGATACCGCCATCAGATAAACGTCGCTGACAGCGGATATGGCTCCCGCGGGCCTCGCGTATGGAACGATCGTGCGGGGGAAGTGGGTTGCACTCTTGACGCGAAGGATTTCGACCTTGACCGCATATTCGGTGAGGAAGGTGTCCGGATAATGCACCTTTCGGGACTTATATGCGCGCTGAGTCCGAAGACGGGCTCTTTCTGTCTTGAACTTGCCCGGGCTGCCAAGAAATATGGCACCCGAATCAGCTTCGACCTCAATTTCAGGGCGTCTTTCTGGAAAGGACGCGAAGAGGAACTGCGCGAAGTGTTTTCCGAAATAGCGGCCTGCTCCGACATCCTTATCGGTAACGAAGAAGATTTTCAGTTGTGTCTGGGAATTGAAGGCCCCGAGGCAGGCGGGAAGGACATCGCTGCGAAGATTGACGGTTTTAAGGAGATGATGACCCGTGTCGGAAAGTGCTATCCGGGTGCGGAAGTGTTCGCCACCACGCTCAGGCAGGTGAATGACACCAATAGTCACAACTGGGGGGCGATAATGCTTGACGGAGACGGATGGCATACGATAATGCCTCGTGAGATACACGTGCTGGACCGCATAGGAGGTGGCGACGGCTTTGTGGGAGGACTCCTTTACGGAATCCTGAAAGGATGGGACGGTGAGAGGTGCGCTCAATTCGGTTGGGCCGCCGGTGCACTCGCGACCACATTCCTCACCGACTATGCGCAGCCTGCCGACGAAGAGCAGGTCTGGAGCATATGGCAGGGCAATGCGCGTGTAAAGAGATAGGGTATGCTGTATTACGGAAGAGGTTCGCAGACCGACGTCATCACTGCCGACGAGATACGCTCCATACTCAAAGATGTGCTGGACCGGATGGGAGAAAGGAGCCGCGTGCTGGTCATACCTCCCGATTTTACCCGTTTCAATTCATATGCGGGTCCCATCGCTGAAATGGTATATGACTATTACGGAGATGCTCTGACAGACGTGATGCCGGCTCTCGGTACGCATTCTCCGATGACAGATGAGCAGATAAGAACTATGTTCGGCCATATCCCTGCCGACCGTTTCCGTGTCCACGACTGGCGCAACGATGTCCGTACCATAGGTACGGTTCCCGGAGAGTATGTCAAGGAGATTACCGGGGGACGCCTTTCCTATTCTCTTGACGTTCAGGTCAACAAACTCCTTCTGGAGCCATCCTTCGACCTGATTCTCTCCATCGGGCAGGTCGTGCCCCACGAGGTGGTGGGTATGGCCAATCACGCCAAGAACATCTTTGTGGGAGTCGGCGGCTCCGATTTTATCAACAAGAGCCATTTCATAGGGGCTTGCTGCGGAATGGAAAGCATAATGGGACGCGCGGAGTCTCCGGTGAGGTCAGTTTTCGAATATGCGCGGACCAATTTTGCATCGCATCTTCCCATAGTCTATGTTCTCACGGTCAGGGCCAGGGATGAAGCGACCGGAGAGATGGTGACGAGAGGCCTGTTCATAGGGGATGATTCCGAATGTTTCCTGAAGGCGGCCGACCTTTCCATCAAGACCAATTTCACGATGGTCGGGCGTGCGATAAAGAAATGCGTGGTCTATCTGGACCCGGACGAATTCAAGAGTACCTGGCTCGGCAACAAGAGCATCTACCGTACCCGTATGGCCATTGCGGACGGAGGGGAACTGGTGGTGCTGGCTCCGGCTCTTGAAGAATTCGGTGAAGACGGCATCATCGACGCCCTCATACGCAAGTACGGGTATAAAGGGACTCCGCATACACTGGAACATACAATCTCCGACAAAGACCTTCAGGACAATCTGGGCGCCTCCGCCCATTTGATACACGGGTCATCGGAGGGGCGTTTCCGTATCACTTATTGTCCCGGTGACGCTATGAGCCGGGAGGAAATCGAAGGAGTGGGATTCGGCTACTGCCATTTCGACGAGATGGTGCGGCGGTATCCGGTAGAAAGACTCCGGGACGGATGGAACACGATGCCTGACGGAGAGGAGATTTACTTCATCTCCAATCCTGCGCTGGGACTCTGGGCCTGCCCCGACAAATTTTTGGACAAGAAATGAAAATTGTAACAGACGACAGGATTCCGTTCATACGGGGAGTGTTCGAACCGTATGCGGACGTGGTCTATCTGCCGGGAGCGAAAACGACTCCCGATGACGTGCGTGATGCGGACGCCGTGATAACAAGGACACGCACCAAATGCGATGCCGGCCTTCTTGCCGGTTCGAAAGTGAAGATAGTGGCGACTGCTACGATAGGTTTCGACCATATCGATACAGTATGGTGTGAAAACAACGGAATCGCCTGGAAAAGTGCTCCGGGATGCAATTCCGGTTCGGTGAAGCAGTACGTAGCTTCGGCACTCGTGACGCTGTGCAGACGTCACGGGCTTGATTTCCGGAACCTTACCCTGGGAGTCGTCGGGGTTGGCAACGTAGGGGCCAAAGTAGTCTCGGCCGCACGGGCAATGGGTATGAAAGTGCTTCTCAACGACCCTCCGAGAGCCCGGAGGGAAGGGAACGGAGGATTCGTTCCGCTTGAGGAACTCATCGAAAGGGCGGACATAATAACCCTGCACGTTCCTCTGAACCGCGGCGGAGAATACGATACTGTACATCTTTTCGATGCTGCGCGTCTGTCGTCCCTGCGCCCCGGACAGATACTCATCAATTCTTCCAGGGGCCCCGTCGTGGACAATGAAGTTCTCAAGAAAATTCTCGCTTCAGGAGGAATAAGGGCGGCGGTACTGGATGTCTGGGAAAACGAGCCTGAGCCTGACCCGGAACTTGTCTCCCTGCTTGACATCTGTACCCCCCACATCGCCGGATATTCAGCCGACGGTAAGGCCAACGGCACGATGATGAGCGTGCGTGCTGTAGCCGAAGCCTTGGATATAGAGGAACTCAAGGGCTGGAAGGTGACTGACCTGCCATTGCCTGCGCGGAGTTTGGGCTTTTCCATAGACGATGCCGCGCCGCTTTCCTTGCAGCAACTTGTCGAACGGGCTGTCCTGCACGCATACGATGTCACTGAGGATAGCGATGCCCTTCGCGGTGACCTTGCCGCCTTCGAGCGCCTTCGCGGCGAATATCCGGTGAGACGCGAATTTCAGGCGTTTACCGTGAGACTCCGGGGGGCGTCGGCCTCTCAGGTGTCGGCATTGAGACAACTGGGATTCAACGTCATTGAAAATCAATAAATCAAACATAATGAAAGCTGTATCTGACATAGGATTGGTAGGACTTGCTGTGATGGGCGAGAATCTCGCCCTCAATATGGAAAGCAAAGGATTCAAGGTGAGCGTATTCAACCGTACGGTGGAAAAGGTTGACAGATTCGTTTCCGGACGGGGTGCGGGAAAGAATTTCCTGGGTGCCCATACTCTCGAAGAATTCGTGGCCTCGTTGAAGACTCCGCGAAGAGTATTCCTTATGGTGAAGGCAGGACAGGCCGTGGATGACTTCATCGACAGACTCATACCGCTTCTGGATAGGGGTGACATAATCATCGACGGGGGGAATTCCCATTTCCCCGATACGGTGCGCCGCACCTCTTACGTGGAGAGCAAGGGACTTCTCTATGTCGGGACAGGAGTTTCCGGAGGCGAGGAAGGGGCTCTCAACGGGCCCTCGATGATGCCCGGAGGCTCTTCCGCGGCCTGGCCTCACATACGCCCCATCTTCCAGAGCATATGCGCAAAGGTGGAGGATGGCTCCCCCTGCTGCGACTGGGTGGGGGAGAACGGAGCCGGACATTTCGTGAAGATGGTACACAACGGCATCGAATACGGGGACATACAGCTCATCTGCGAGTGTTATCAGATTATGAAGGATTATCTCGGTATGACCAACGAGGAAATGCACGCGACTTTCGCCGAATGGAATAAGGGTGACCTGGACTCGTATCTGATAGAAATTACCCGGGACATCCTTGCAAGGAAAGACGAAGACGGCCGTTATGTACTTGACTATATTCTCGATACGGCAGGGCAGAAGGGAACCGGCAAGTGGACTGCAATCGCGTCCCTCGATCAGGGCGTCCCGCTCACTCTTATAGGGGAAGCCGTCTTCGCGCGCTGTCTTTCCGCTCAGAAAGAGGAAAGGGTGGAGGCCTCGAAACTCCTTGCAGGTCCGGTCAGACCTCAATTCACCGGGAACAGGGCAACGTTTTTGGAAGATCTCAGAAAGGCTCTTTTCTCCGCCAAGGTCGTGTCCTACGCTCAAGGCTATGCACTTATGAAGGCGGCGGCGGCAGAGTACGGATGGAATCTCAATTACGGCGGAATCGCCCTTATGTGGAGGGGAGGCTGCATCATCAGGAGCGTGTTCCTTGGAAAAATAAAGGATGCGTTCGACAACAATCCCGAACTTGCCAACCTGATGCTGGATAAATATTTCCGTGACAAGTTGGAGGAGGCTCAGGCGGGTTGGAGAAACATCGTGGCCTCTGCGGTGCTCAATGGCATTCCTGCGCCTGCACTTGCGTCATCCCTCGAATACTACGACGGATACCGTTGCGACAGGCTGCCCGCCAACCTGCTTCAGGCTCAAAGGGACTTCTTCGGAGCGCACACTTACGAACGTATCGACAAGGCACGCGGAGAGTTCTTTCACACCAACTGGACCGGTCACGGCGGAGATACCGTGGCGGGCACTTATATGGCGTAAGCCTGAATGCGCGCTATCGCTCTCTGGCGATGGCTATGTAGTAGAAAAGGGTGGCAAGCGAACCTATGGCGGCAATCACGTAGGTCATGGCCGCCCATTTGAGTGCATCGCGAGCCATGGCCGTGGTGTCTTCCCCGTCTGAATTGTAACTGCTGGTGATGCGGTTGAAGTCAAGCCATTCCGTGGCCCTGCGGCTTGCGTTGATTTCTACCGGGAGAGTGACAAGACTGAACAGGGTGGTGGTCGCGAAGAGTACGATGCCTGCGTAAAGCAAGGCGGGAGTGAATTCGATGACAATCACTCCTGCGAGAAGAATCCACTGCACCCATTTGGACGCAAAGGATGCGATGGGGACAAGGGCTGAACGGAATTGCAGGGGAGCATACCCGGTCGCATGCTGGACTGCGTGTCCGCATTCGTGGGCTGCTACCGCGGCGGCGGCCAGATTTCTTCCCGAATATACTTCCCGACTGAGGTTGACGGTCTTGTCTGCGGGATTGTAGTGGTCGGTGAGCTTGCCATTCACCTGAGTGATGCTGACGTCATTCAACCCGTTGTCCGCGAGCATTTTCGCAGCCACTTCGGCTCCCGTCATAGGGAGTGTGACCTTTCCGTATTTGTTTATCTTGCGATTGAGAACTGCCTGGACGATGAAGCTCAGCGCCATCACAAGCAGCAGTATTGCCCAGATATTCATACAATCGGTGTTTTTTAAATGGAATTCTTGCGGGGAATGATTATCCAGGCAATGAGATATGCGATGATTCCGGTCCCTAAGCAAAGAATCAGAATGAGCCAGCAAAGCCTGACGATTACAGGGTCTATGTCAAAATATTCGGCGATGCCTCCACAGACACCCGCCACTTTTTTGTTGGAATCAGAAAGAAAAAGTTGTTTTGCCATATTGATTCGAGTTTATTAGCAAATGTAATCATTTTGATTATTTTTGTAAAATAATGTTTGAAGAAATACTGAAAACCATATACGAAGTGGTGTGGAGCCCCTTCCTTGTAGTCCTTCTGGTGGGGGCGGGGATGTATTTCTCAGTACGTACCCGTTTTGTTCAGATACGTCGTTTGGGCTTGATTGCGCGACTGGTCTTCAGTAAGGAGAAAAGCGGGGAAAAAGGGGTTATTTCTCCTTTTCAGGCATTGTGCCTTTCCATATCGGGATGCGTGGGTACCGGAAATATAGTGGGTGTCGCCACGGCCATAGCATTCGGAGGTCCGGGGTCCATATTCTGGATGTGGATTATCGCCATTCTGGGCGCTTCGACCTCATTCGTTGAGTGCACTCTTGCGCAGAAGTATCATTTGAAGCACGGAGACACGTTTCTGGGCGGTCCGGCGATATATATCGAAAGGGCTCTCGGTCTCAAGTGGCTTGGAATGGTGTTCGCCGGCCTGATTGTTTTGGGCTACGGTCTGTGCCTGCCTATGGTACAGGTCAACGGAGTCGCGTCGGCATACAGCAATGCTTTCCATATATCTCCCGCGATAGTGGGTGGCGTTCTGGCGTTCCTGCTGATGCTGGTGGTGTCCGGCGGGGCAAAGCGTATCGCGAAGGTGGCAGGGCTGGTGACTCCGTTCATGGCCTGCTTCTACGTGCTGCTCGCAATGATAGTGCTGCTGGCTAATGCGAAGGCCTTGCCGGGTGTGTTCGTGATGATATTTGAGTCAGCGTTCGGTATACGCCAGATTGGAGGGGGCATATTGGGTATAATGATAATCACCGGTATAAAGAGAGGACTTTTCTCCAATGAGGCGGGTGTGGGAGGCTCTGCAATCGCTTCTGCCGGAGCGAATGCGAAAGCGCCTGCCGTGCAGGGTCTGGTCCAGTCCTTCTCAGTATATGTGGACACCATACTGATATGTACGATGACTGCGCTGATGATTCTGTCCACGGGGATGTTCAATATATTCGACAGCGTGACCGGAGAAATGATATATGTGGGGAATCCTGATTTGGGAGCCAATTATGTGGGATATACCCAGGCGGCCATCAACACGGTGTTCCCCGGTTTCGGGGGTTTCTTTGTGGCACTGGCCCTTTCTTTTTTCGTGTTCACGACCTTGATTGCTTATTGTTACTATGCTGAAACCAGCCTGATTTACATATTGCGCGTGATAAAGAAAAATTCGGAAAGGCTGGAGAAAATCCTTGTCACCGTGTACAAGATTGGACTTTTGACCCTTATTATAGTCGGAGCTTGCATAGAAGCCAATGAGGTTTGGACCATAGGTGACATAGGCATAGGCATCACCACGTGGTTGAACGTGACAGTGCTTGTCATCCTGTGTCCGCAGGCGGTGAAGGAACTCAGAGAATATGAACTTTCACGGAAGAAGGATGGAAAATGATTTTGATTCCGTAAGGGAGAAACGGATAATCCGCGTCACGATTGCCGGAGGCATTGCCAACGCCGTGTTGCTTCTTTTCAAGTTCACCGCCGGAATTCTGGGACACAGTGCCGCAATGCTGGCTGATGCCGTTCATTCCCTTTCGGATATGCTGACAGATATCGTGGTGATAATCTTCGCGTCCATCAGCGGCAGGCCTCAGGACCACGACCACGATTACGGGCACGGCAAATTCGAAACGGTGGCTACTACCGTGATAGGAGCCGCCCTGCTTGCCGTTGCCATCGGCATATTCTACGGGGGAGCCGTGAAGATAATATCCGTGCTGAGAGGTGGGACGGTCGATTCACCGGGTATGTTGGCATTGTGGGCCGCCGTTGCATCCATCATCATAAAGGAGGCGATATATCGATATACTGCCGGCAAAGCCGAAGAACTTGATTCCAGTGTGCTTATGGCCAATGCCTGGCATCACAGGAGCGACGCGTTTTCATCCATAGGGACGGCCTTGGGAATAGGCGGGGCCATAGTGCTGGGAGACCGGTGGGCCGTACTTGACCCGCTCGCTTCTCTGATTGTGTCCTTCTTCATAGTTCGCATCGCGTTCAATCTTCTCAGGAACGGCGTCAGCGAACTGACTGAGGCGTCGCTTCCGGACGAGACGGAGGATGAGATAATTTCCATCGTAACTTCGTTCAGGGACGTGCACGAGCCTCACCATCTGCGCACACGCAAAATAGGGAGCATCATAGCCATAGAAATGCACCTGAGGATGGATGGCAACCTCCCGCTCCGCGAAGCCGACTCCCGCGCCGACGAGGTCGAGGCGGCACTCAAAAAACGATTCGGAGACAAAACCCACGTTCTTCTCCACGTCGAACCCGACAGATGATTTCCTCAACGCTGCGCTCAGTGGCTGCGGCCGTCGAACAGCTCCATTCTAGAGCGTCCTCAAGTAGTCGAGGGCGTTCCTTGCCATTTTTTCAATATTGTCCTGGTAACTGTTGGCAGACGGTTTGGAAAGGTCATAAGTCCCATCCATCTGTTTCATATAGAAGTTGCAACCGCCATTTCCGACGCAGAGCACAGTACCTTTGAAGTCAGTGTTCCCCTGCCGCGCTTCCCATACGTTCAGCTGACTTATCCAAGTAATTTGACTGTCCCATACCCCAAGAGGGTATATGCCGTAGATTGACGTGAGAGCATCATAACAGGCTTTCTTCTGATTTTCTATGTTGGTAAGAACGGATGGAATATTGAAAAAGACACAGTTGTTGTCCTCCGTGAAGCCCGGTCCCTTTACCGCTATAAATTTGGTATCGCCGGAAGGGACGGCTTCCAATCCGTTATAGATGGGATGTGAAGAAAAGTCCTTCGTGAAACCCGGCACTGCAAGTTGCACCGCCATTTTCCATGTATCGCCATTGTGGCTTCCTTGATCACGGCCGATGGCATTGTCATTTTTCTTCAGCATATCGAGACTGATACGCCCGATATGGCCGATATACGTTACCGCGTGCCCCCACAGGAGCAGATTGCCCCCTTCCTTGTACCAAGCCTTGATGAAAGGTGTCGCGGCCGTCACACTTTCTGGGAAGGTAAAGGCATCGACTTGTGAATCCTCAATGTCGCGCATAAAGAACAGGGTGCCGTATTTATTCAGGCTTTCCGCCGAACTGATTGACGAGAAAGGCAGGTATTCGCCTTGGGGATACTCCTTGTGAAACCATATCCAGCCGTAGGCCTCGTCGTCATCACCATTGGCAATCAGCTCATCCGGGGTGCCATACATACTCAGATATGCCACCTCCATATTCTTTACGGTGAAGGTATCAGCCACAGGCATTGATTCGCCTTCGTCATTTCTGGCAATGAGCGTGACCGTCCAGGTATCGCCTGTAATAACACCGTCAATGACATATTCCTCTGTCCCGACCGGTATTTCCTCATTGATATCCCTGCCCTTTCCGTTGCTCGCTGCAAAGGAGACGGCAGTTGCATCCGTGTCTTCGGTGCTCCACTCCACCTTTGCGTCGTATCCGCCTTCCCTTTCAATCTGTGTCGTCTTCAATCCGCTGCACTCTCCGGCACCGCGCTTGATGAATGTCTTGAGAGTGCCTTTGGAGAAATTCGTGCCGTCAGTGAATTTCAGGACATAGATGTATTCGACGTTGCGCTCGATGTCGGAATGTACGTAGAAGTTGTCCGCCGTTACTGCGGTCTCTACGATTTCCCCTCCTTCGTAGATGCTTACTTCCATAAGATATTCGCTTTCGGGCCAGTTCAGTGTATAGGTCCTACCCTGAAGTGTGCCTTCGATTGAAGATTCCACGGGCGCCTTGATGATGGGGTCTGCGATATGGACGCTCATATCCGCGTTGCAGGAGCAGGCGAGCGCCGCAGCAATAAAGAATATGATATACCTTGCGTCTTTCATAACTGATAGTGTATTATGAATCAATAATTCTGATTCTGCGTGTAAAGGCCTGTGCGCATCTGCTCCGCGGGAATGGGCCAGTACTCATTTTTGCCGGGCGTGAAGGTCGCCTCGCCGTAGTACCCCGCATAGTCCACTTCTCCGTAGCAGGAATGCTGCTCGGCATCGAAGTAACTGTTGAGCGTCTTTGAAGCGAGACCCCAGCGACGCAAGTTGAAGAAGCGCTCCGACTCCATAGCCGTCTCAAGCCTTGTCTCCCAGCGGAGACGTTTGCGCATCTCGTCCTGCGATAGCTGTGGACCGCTATTGTACAAAGCAATATAACATTGATCCGCCGCGTATGGTATGTGCTTCATAACGGATTTTTTCGCGCGTTCCCTGATTTTATTGATCATCTCCATAGCTTGAGGGTTGTCACCTAACTCAATAAAGGCCTCTGCGCGCCAAAGCATCACCTCAGCGTAGCGGATGACATAGTCATTCATCGCGAAGCACTGCCAGTTGTCTTCGGAAACAGTCTCCCCCTTGGACCTCTGGGGGACTTCCTTCAGGGAGGTGTAACATCCGTACGTTGAAGGACACATCGAATTTTCTTCCGCCGAGAGCATATACGACTCCTCATACTTGTAGGGGAAAGTGGGCAGGCCTACCGTGTGGAAAAGCCGGGGATCCCACTTCTGACTTGTCGGAGCCCCCAATACGGGGTATGTGTTGTGATCGGCTTCGTAGTCGTCGAACATAGGAATACCATCATCCTTCGTCTTGAAGGCGTTGACAAGATTCTGAGAGGGCTTGTGGAAGTCCATCCCCCTCGTCCAGATACCATAGCAGCCGTTAAGCACGTTGCCCCAGTTGGAACGTCCGTACAGGGTATTGTCCTCCGTACTGTTCGAATGCTGCACTGCGAAGATGGATTCGCGCCCGTTCCTGCCGTCTTCCATAAAGATGTCACCGAAGTCATCTTCCAAAGCGTATCTGCCGGAATTGATGATATAATCGGTGGATTCAAGAACTTTTTTTAGATATTCCCTGTTGACGTGAGCATATCCCGTGCTTTCCTCATAGCCGTTACCGTAGGCTATGGTGAGATAGCATTTGGCGAGCATAGCTGCCGCTGCGGCTCGGTTTGCGCGGCCCTTGTCATCCTGCATTTCCGGAAGGTTTTCACGCGCATATACAAAGTCTTCAATCACCTTCCCCATAAGTTCCTCGTATCCCATATCATTGGTGACGGATTGCTCCGTCAACCCGCGCACTGCTTCTTCATCGATATAGGGTACTTTGTGCCAAACCTGTATCAACTTGAAGTAGAAAAGGCCCCTGAGGAAGCGGACTTCCGCTATGCGGATTTTGGCCTGTTCCTCGCCGAGTTTCTCATTTCCATAGTCCGTAAGGGAGAGGAGAGCCCTGTTGCAGCGGGACACTCCGGCATAAAGGGCGCACCAGAGTTCGTTCAGGTAATCTCCCGGAGTGGAAGGGGAGAGCGTGCTCCACGTCTCTATGGCGTGATATTCAGTATCACTTATGCCGTTCCCGCCTTTAAGCGCGTCATCGCTGGCCAGGGATCCGTAAGGCCAGAGGTTGATGGGGCAGGTGTACCAGTCATTGCCGAGTGAGGCATACGCTGCCGTGACCATAGCTTCAGGGTCGCTGTAGGCGGCTTCTTCACTTACGCCTTCGGACGGTGTAACGTCAAGAAAATCATCGCAGGAGCCCATACAGAGCAGGGCCGCCGCAGTTGCAATAATAGTCAATATATTATGTTTCATAATCCTGTTCTTGTTTGGTTTGTCTGAATTCAGAATCCCAGCTGGAGTCCTGCGCTGAGTGCCATCGCGTGAGGGTAGGCGAAATTCTGGTTTTCAGGGTCGGGGCAGATGAGATTTTTGCTCTTTACCGTAAGCAGATTGTGCCCGCTGACAAAAAGACGGGCCTTGCTGATTTTCGTGTTCTTCAGCAATCTAGTCGAGAAATTGTATCCGATTTCCAGATTGCGCAGTTTGAAATATGAACCGTCTCCGACGAAATAAGAGGATACCGGAACCACATCTGAATCCGTAAGAGGCGAATACCAACTGTAAACTTTCTTCCCTGCAATGCCTTGCCAGAACATCCTGAAATCAAGTCCAGCATACATCAGGCATAAGTCCAGACCATAGGCGAGATCCGGTACGGGATTGAAAATCCAGGTCTGGTCATCATCGTTGATGATTCCGTCTCCAGTGAGGTCAACGTAGCGGATGTCACCGACCTCCGCGTCCGGCTGTGCGCTGGTCATCACCTCTTCTTCGGAAGTGAACAGGCCGTCGGATACTAATCCCACCATGGAACCATACGGAACCCTGGCCTCGACGATGTTCTGCGTCGTGGTGTAGGGATAATATCTTTCAGTACCTTCCGGCAGATAAGAGACCCTGTTCCTGAAGAAGTCCGCATTCGCGGCGATGCTGTAATACAGACCGGAACTTGTCCTGTTCTTGAAACCGAGGGTGAATTCCATACCCCAGCTGCGCATGGAAGGACCGTTTTCCAAATGGATTCCTTTCTCTCCGGCAGCACCGGGATAGATGTGGGGGACAATCAGGTCGTTCGTATTCTTGCAATAGGCGTCAACGCTTCCGAAAAGGGCATCGCTGAAAAATCCGAAATCCAGCCCGACGTTCCATTGTTTAGTGATTTCCGGTTTGAGGTCGGAGTTGGTGATGCTCAGAATTCTGTATCCGTAATCGAGTTGCCCGCGCGAGCCTGTGATGTCATAAGCCGTCGATTCCCGGCGTCCGGCCATATAATCGAAGGAATAGAGTCCTAAGAGTGAAGGGTTGTCAATCGGCTGATTCCCTGTCTGTCCATAGGATACGCGGAGTTTCAACTCCGACAGCCACGAGGCGTCAATCGTCTTGGAGATTCTGTATCCCAGTGAGGCGGACGGGAAAGTGGCGAAGCGGTTATTTTTCGCGAAGATGCTGGAACCATCGTAATTGAGGGCGACAGTTGCAAGCAGAATGTCGTTCCAATTGTAATCCAATTTTCCGAAGAACGAGATGAGCGAATACTTCAAATCTGTTTCGTAGATGCGGCGTCTGTAGAACTCGACTCCGGCCAGAACAGACAACTTGTGGTCTGTCGGGAGGGGAGCGGTATATTTGATGGTGTTAGCCCAATTCCATTTCTCGGAATTCGTACGGCCTGTTCCTGCAGTCTCTTCTGCCAGTCCTGCAATCAGACCTGTGCCACGGAGAAAACCGGAGGCGTAATCGACTCCGAAGTCGGAACGCAGTTCCAACCCTTTGACGGGGGAAATCTCAATAAACGCGTTCCCTAGAATACGCCACATATTGTATCTGTCATCGTTCAGAAGTTCGGTGGTCCGCATTCTGAGCATATTGTCCCCTGAGCAACAATCCGTCCGGTTGCTGTATGATACGGACAGGTTTTCTCCGACACTTATGAATCTGTTGATTCTGGTGTATGTGTTTACGCGCGCTGAAATGTTTTCGAAGTCGAAGCCCTTCAATACGCCGTCCGCTTTCTTGTAGCCGACACTGAACATCTGTGTGCTCTTTTCGGAACTGTTGGTGACGGACAGGTCATAATTCTGGGTGATGCCCTTGCCGGCCATTTCCCTGAGCCAGTCCTCCTCTTCAGGCGCGATGGCGTGCTGTTTGTCATAATACGACACGGCAACGGATGCATTGAAGTCGGCTCTTGTACTCTTCTGTCCTATCTTGCCGCGTTTTGTGGTGATGACAATCACGCCGTTTGACGCGCGGGAGCCGTAGATTGCAGTGGAGGCTGCGTCCTTGAGCACTTGAATGCTTTCGATGTCGTGGGCATTGAGCGTGTTGAGTGAATTGGAAGTGGGTACTCCGTCAATGACGATGAGGGGCTCGCTGTTGGCCCCTATGGTATTGATGCCGCGGATGCTGATTGTACCTATGCAGGAAGGCGAACCGTTGTCGGTGATGCTAAGGCCGGCAACTTTCCCCTGCAGAGATCTGAGCGGGTCGGTATAGATGGAGTTGTTTACGTCTTCCGTGGGGGCGGTGGTCACGGCGCAGGTAAGGTCGGACTCTCTTTCGGTCGTGTAACCGGTACTGACAGCCCTGTCGTCCTGTCGGAAGATTCCATTGCTTGCGTCCGGTTCTTCTGAAACGGGTGCGCTTTGAACCGCCGCCATCAGATTCGCTCCGATAAGCAGGGCGGCAATCGTTGGAATGTTATTCATAATTTATGTAAATTGAAAATATCAAACCGCAAAGATACGGATTTTTTTTTGATACAACGGAGTTTGATAGAGAATAAATTCTGAAGAAGGAACGCTTGATTTCCTGACGTCTGTCAGGGCAGGGAGGGGGAGCAGCAGCGTGTCAGACTTTCCTTTAAGGACGTGTTGTAGCCCTGCGAGAAGAAGATTGTCCTGCCTTCCCCGCTTTTCAGCGCCAGAAGTGGCAAAGTCGATGCACCGTCACCTGCGTCCTGGAGTTCTTCCAGTACCTTTCCGTCGGCATCCACGCTGTAACTTACGTGCTTGAGCGAGGATATGAAACTCTTGTAGAATTCAAGGCTGCCTTCCGTAGGCCCGTAGAGACGCACTTCTCCGCCCCAGGCGTTGAGCGCTTCCGCGGCGGCTTCAAGTTGACGGAGGGCGTGAGTGGTAGGCTCTCCGTTTTCAGCCAGTCTGGCAATGATGAAGCTGCCTTCACCCGCTTTGCTCTCCCGTCCCTCATCCTTCAAGATAATCAGTTCTCCGTTTCTCGTTGCGCCAGCCTCGATATTGAAGGTTTCAAAGTGCATAAGCACGCTGCCGTCGGAGAGCCTGTTGCCCGATACGAGGGAATAGTACCCCTCTTCAAGGCGGAATTCTCCGGACGGCTTCTCTTCAGAATATTCGAAGTCAATGAGTTTCTGCGAACCGTTCTCAATCTTTGAAATAGAGAATTTGCCTGAATATGCTTCCGCCGGGTCTATGCCTGCTTCGGAAGTGTCCAGAACAAATGTCCCACGGGGCTTTGCGATGGCGGAATTCTTTTCCAGGTCAACGTCCAGCCACAGCGAGTCACGCAGAATCTGGACATTGCCGCTCTGCTGCTCTATCCTTGCCGGGAAACCCAGCGCGCGGCATACTGCGACATAGAACGCACCCAGCGAACGACGGTCGCAGACTCTTCCCCTAAAAACGGCTGCGGGAGGAATCGCAAGGCCCTGAGGATTTCTGTCGGCATCTATCCTGACGTTGGCTTTGAGCCATTCGAGGACTTCGTCTGTCGAAGACACTTTCCCATTCAGCCCGGAGCGGATCTCGCTGTGGAATGGCATCAGATATTCAAGCCCTATTCTCGGAGAGAGCACGTAGGGGCTCGGGTTGCTTATGTCGCTTATGGCATCTTCCAGTACATCGGGAGTAATGTCGCGGAAATCCTTTTCACTCAGATATGCGAGGACGTTGTTTACGGCTACGGTCTTTTCGGGGCTTTCCGCGCAGTTTTTGAAGGCGTCAATGACTTCGGAGTTGACCACTCCTTTGTGGAGTGATGCCCGGATGACGTCTTCCTCCTTCAGCCTTGCCGCGTTGCGCTCTGCATCTTCTGCGGAGGCATAAGCCGGAATAGGATTGCTGGCAGGAGGCACTATATGGCAATCGAAACTGAATTCTTCGCCCGAACTGTGGTCAAGTACCAGTTCGGTCATCTCCGAGCCCGCCTTCACGAGACCGAATCTGTCATCCTTCGAAGCCCATACCATAATGTCTCCCTTACCGGTATCAAGCCCGGCGATGCCGTCTCTGTCGGATATGGCCGTCGCCACGGTATAGAGTTCTGCGTAGTTGTAAATTTTGAATTCCACTCTGGCTCCCTTTACGGGACGCCCTTTTTCATCGACTACCTTCACGGAAGTGCGTCGCGCCTCCACATAGTTGCGTATGACGTTAATCTCCGTAAAAAGCCTGTTCTTCCGGATGACATCTTCAGGGCCATTGTAATCGCCATAGACATTGGTGTGGAGCAGCATAGCTCTTGATACCGGTTCGCTGAACCATCCCATATCAAGGGCTGGTTCCGGCTCGCAGGCTCCGAGGAAATGCCACTTGCCGTCAACCCAGGCCTCAACCCAGGCGTGATTGTCATCCGTGTGGGCCCAGCGAGGGGTATAGACCTGTCTGGCAGGGATGCCGGCCGCTCTCAAGGCTGCAACAGTGACGACCGATTCTTCCCCGCAGCGCCCGAATCCGTAGCGTATGGTCGACATAGGGGCAGACGTCCGTCCGTCCGACGGGCGGTAGGTGACTCTCTCGTGGCACCAGTGGTTTATTTCCAGTACGGCGTCGTACATACTCATTCCCCTGACCCTTTCGCAGAGCGAATCGGCGTAGCACGTCCTGAAGTCATCGAGTCTTTCGTTGTTGACGCGGAGCGGCAATACGAAATGTACGAACTCCCTTTCGGGTATGCCCCAGTTCATTGTCTCCCGTACCTCCAGCGTCTTCTCCACGTTCTTTTCCCACCATTCGCGCGGATAGACCAGACTGTCAGGCAGAGGCATCGTCGAAGACAGAAAATCCATATATTTTTCCTTTCCGCTTCGGTTAAGCAACCAGTTGACTGAGAAGTTGAGGTAGTACATATCGAATTCCGCCGCCGGATTTTCTTCGATATATGCTCCTATTGTGCCGTCTTTTTGAAGGGTGAGCGACGAATAGACGGACTCGTAGCGGCAAAGCGACTTGACATAGGGCCATGTCCTGCCGGAGTCACGGCTGACGAACACACTCACGTTGCGTCTTGTCATATCGTTGGGGACTGACTGCAGCAGAAGCGAATCTCCTACGGCAAGCAAATCTCCATCGCAGGCTGTCACGTTCATATCCTTCCATTTTCCCTGACAGCCCCAGGTCGCTCCTCCGTCTTCCGAGAAATTGTATCCGCGCAGGCCGTGCTGACGGACACTCATCAGAATTCTTCCGTCCGGCAGTTCCGCCACTTTAGCTTCGTCCCCGTCGGTGTATGCGCGAGCGGAGACTTTCCAGCTTGCGCCCTCGTCATCGGAATAGACGGCGTAGTTGTCGAACTTTCCTTTCTCTGCGGAATGGACAGCGGCGACGAAGATGATTCTTCCGGCGTATTTCCCGTGCCTGATGCGCAGCCCGTTTCCTGACGCGAAGAATGCGCTATGGTAGCTTCTGCACTCGCGGTTGACGGCTTTCGGCCCCCAGAGAGCCTCTGTGCAGTCATAGGGTTCATTCCAGGTCTGTCCTCCGTCTGTACTGCGTACTATGTAGTTGCGCATGGGATTTTCAATATTGGAAGCCCAGGTGCCCGCACCTCCGCTGTATGCGCACAGCACGTCTCCGGATGCGGTGACGGCAAGGGCGGCATCACCGAATCCCTTTCCGAATCCCTTTCCTTCGGCAAGCGTGACAGGCTCGCTCCAAGTATGTCCTCCGTCTGTGCTGCGCTGCGAGATTATGTCTATGTCTTCCGGAAGGTCCAGGTCGTTGTTCTTCCGCTTGTCCGTGGTTATGAGAAGAGTCCCGTCGGGGAGTGCGGCAATGGCCGGGATGCGGTATCCCGCCGAGCCGTAGTCACCGGTCCCCAGTACTTTGACGCGGGCGAGAAGTATCTCCCTGCCTCCGCCGGCCGGCGATTTCACGCTTTCCCATCCGGAGCGGAATCTTACCCGCACTATGTCGGCGCGCACTTTGTTCCCTTCCTTCGCATCGGGAGCGATGTCCGCGCAGACTTCTATGGACTTGACGTCATCTATGGCGTGGCGGCATCTGATGATGTACGACTTCTTGCCGGCTTTTACTTTTGAGGTGCCCAGCACCTTGCCGTCGCACCTTACGGAGAGTGCCGTGACGTCACCGTCCCCGGCTTCGAGAACCACCTTGATTTTCTTCAGTCCGGTCTTCCCTTCGGGAGAGACCACGAGAGTCTCCAGAAGCTCTCCCGTGTTGCCCCGCCCGGTGTAGGACGTCTCACGTGTCGCATACATTGTCTTACGGGGCTGAAGCCCGAGGTCAAGGGCAATCATCCTGCCGATTTTGACGTAAGCCTTTCTGCGTAAGAAACTGCCGCTGACGGAGCTCCTGTCAATACCGTCTTCTCCGGTCATCATACTGGAGCTGAAATCCATAAATGCGGCGCCTTCCTCTTCGGCCAGCGTCTTGAAGATGGCATTGAGCTCACGGACAGGTGTGACCTGAACATGGCCGGCGAAAACCGGCTGTACGGACATCAGAGTGAGCCGGCTGGACGGAACCGCCTGTCTGACGGCCTTGAGCAGAGAACGGCAGGCCGCCGCGATTGTGTCGGCAGGCACGTTGGCCAGCACTTCAGCTGTCCCGACGTGGATGTAAACACAGGCAGGGCTTTCTTCCGAGTGGAATATGGCAGGCAGTTCCCTTTCTATATCCGCAATGCGAGGACCGCCTGCGCCCCAGCCCATGCCGCGGTTCTTCACCTTGTCACAGCCGGTCAGTTCGTGCCATTCGCCGCCGTGAACCATGGCATCACCGAGTACTACGACGTCATCACCGTCAAGAGGAAGCAGGGAGAAGGACGCAGTGCGCATACCTGTGCTGCCTCCGAGTCCGCAGGAATTGCCTTCGGAGTCGGGATACACGCATTCCGTTCCGACGAATCCGGCTATTTCATTGCACCATACACGGTAACCGGAGGGTAGGGGATGGAGCCCGTCGAGAGTGTATGCCGGGTTGATGCGGGTCGTGCCCGGTTCCACAAATTTTGACCATAGGTCCACATAGGTGTAACCCTTGCGCGCGCACAAGCCTCTGTAAAGTTCATTCAGCTCCATGATCTTCTTGGCGGAGCGGACGTTGTTTTCCGAGACGGGCAGTATGCTCTGGATGTAGATTTCAGTCCGGGGGCTTTCTTGCACAATCCTGTCCGTTATCGCTTCCACGTTGCGCAAGATGGCATATGGATTGTCCAGACCGGGACGTGCAAGGTCATTGGTGCCTATCATCAGGAATACTTTCGCCGGGTGTCCTTCCGCTATCGGATCTATATTGTCCAGAGTTTGAGCGGAAATACATCCGGATACACCTCTGTTGAGGATATTGCTCTGACTGCCGAAGGCTTCCCACCATTCGTGCATATTGGTGATGCTGTTGCCGGCGAAGACTATGTCGCCTTCCTGCACCGGCATTGCTTCCAAGGCGTCGTAACGATGCGCGTGAAAATCATATTCAGCATAAGCGGCGCAGCAGAGAAGAGCCGCCGCGACGGTGATTGTAAGTTTTTTGCTCATAACGTTCAGAATCCGGTGGTTTATCTGGACACGGCATAGTCGTGGGCTTCGAGATAGGCCTTGAGCCGTTCAAGACCTTCATCGTCCGGACCTGCGAAGAAAGACACTCCGCTCGCTCCGTTGCCGTAGGCTGCGTCGAGCGCCTTTTCGAAGTCGTCCTTGATGTCGGGATACATCACTCCGGCATAAATCGCCGCCCGCCCCTGAACCGCTTTCACGCTTTCGTTGACAGACCTGCCTATCCACTCCACGCCCTCATCGTAGAATCCGTTGTAAATCATAGGGAAATACGCCTTGAGAGGCCAATTGCCCCAGTCCTGCCGGACCATCTTGCGTGCCATCGAGGGCCCTGGAAAGACGGCTGCGGAAAGGAATTTTCCGTCGGCCTCCAGTGTCTTGTGAATTTTTTCGACCACTGCGGTGATTGCATCGAGCCTGAAATTTATCCAGGACTGGCTCTCCTGCGGGTATTTCAAATCCAGAGGATCCTTGCCTGTCAGTTCCTTGAACTTCTCCCTGCAAAGTTCGCAGTAGCAGTAGTCATACTCCGGCAGTTCGCTGGTTTGCTCGATGCCGTAGCCCGACCACAGCGATACGGGCAGAATCACGTCGGGGAAACGCACGTAATCCAGATGCATTCCATCGACGTATTTGAGACGGGAGAGTTCAAGGTAGTCATCCGCAAGGAACTCGGCCACTTCCGGGTGACTCGGACACAGAAAACGGTAGTAATCGACGTAAGCGGGCTTGTCGAAGGTGGATTCGCTTTTGCGGTTGACAGCGAACCATTCGGGATGGGAGTCCAGCAGGTCGGCCCTGTTCATCGTCCATCTCCAGTAATGGGCTTCCAGACCGGCCTCCTTGCAGAGACGGTAAATCCTCTCGTCATAGCCTTCGAAAAGGACTGCGCATATTCCGCATTCGAAGGCTTTGCGGAAATGAGCGGAATACTGTTCGTCGCTCCAGTCTCTTTTCAGTCCTTCCCACATCCAGTTCTTCACTGTCCGGGCGTGGGGCAGTTCCGGGACCGACTGGCCGTCACAGAATCGGAGATATCCCCATTTCGAAGGCAGGTGTATGTCCACCTTGTCAGTGGGGGACCATACCCAGTTTTCTTCGGGGCCTTCCGGCTTCAGCCATTCCACTCTGGAAAAGTTGACCCGCCAGACTTTGTTGAGTCTCGGATCCCGGAAATCCCTCTTCAACGCATCGAACGGGATGGCCATTTCCACGTACCAGGCGCGATCACTGTCTCCTTTGCGGTTGAGCGTGCCGTCCACGGATACGGCGAGTTCAAGTCCCTTGCAGTCCCAGTTCATTATGAACGTGCCGCCTTCGCTGTACGGTTTCTCCATCATAAGGTCCATCACCGTGCCAAGGGCGTTGTTCTCTATCTCATAATAGAGTTTGCCGTCGCAGTAAGGGTCGAGAAAGACCTCGAAGTCGTTGTCCTTGTAGATGATGGAATCGTGTTCCTTGAGCGAGCCTGTCACGTTGTGTTCAATCAGTGTGGCTCCCACATAAAGGCAATCGTCATCCCAGGCCATCTTCATCGTTGTGGACATTGTCGGAGCGGGCCAATCTTTTCCCCTGATATCGACGAACTCTGTACTCGGGACAGCCTCTTTCCAGGTTTTTTCGGTCAGTTTGCCGTCAATCTTCATCTTGTCTGTCGAGCGCCGAGCATCATACACGCGGGTGGGGGACTGAGCATTCGCCATTACCGGCAAAGCCAGTACCAATACAAGTAGAAGTCTTTTCATATAGATACTAATAATTGTTGAAACTCATAACCTGACCGGAACCGCGATACAGTTCGAGCGGCCCTTCGAGTTCAAGGGCGAGCACAGTCATCGCTTCGTCCGTGACATCCGCAGGAACGTCGATGTAATAGACTCCGGGCACTTCGCTCCAGTCTATGTCATTGTAGAGTTTCCAGTCGAGAGTACGGTTCGTGCCGACGACGCGCACCTTCTTTACAGCTGTCTTGAGTCCCTTGACTTCAACGGACTCGTTGGGAATGAAGGGAAGATAGACATAAAGAATGTCTCCGGCTTCGTTGAGGGTGGTGTAACCCTGAACGTGGCCATCAGGGATGCCCGCGCGAGTAGGATAAACGGCTTCGTCGTGCTTCTTTATCCATCTTCCGATGTATTTGAGGACATTGACTTCCTCTTCGGGTATCGTGCCGTCGGCACGGGGACCGATGTCAAGCAGCAGATTGCCGCCGAGAGACATACAGTTTACAAGCATCCGCAGGAGAGTGATGCCGGATTTGTATCCGGTATCACTCTTTTGAAATCCCCATGAGTCATTTATGGTCATACAGGTCTCCCACCATCGTTCTTCCGGTTTTACGACCGGGACTCCAAGTTCGGGAGTGGCATAATCACCATTCCCTCGAATGCGGGAATTAAGAATTACGTCTGGGTTTGTCTCGCGAAGCATCGACACAAGTTCGGGAGCGCGCCATTCGTCGGAGGAGAATTCCCAATCGCCGTCGAACCAGTAGAGGTCGGGATGATAAATGTCGTTGAGATCCTTCATCTGGGCGAAGTTGAAATTGCAGAAATGCTGCCATCTGTCCGGTTCCTCCCGGATGTCATATCTCTGCGGCCCCTCGCGGAAAACGTTAGGATAATCCTCCCGCGGCCAGTCGATAAGCGAGTAATACAAACCCAACTTGAGTCCGCCCTGACGGCGCACCTCATCCACGAAGGGGGTCAGTACGTCCCGTCCCGCCGCGCAACTCTTCACCGTGCTCACGTCACCCGCCTGAGTATCCCATAGAGCCACTCCGTCGTGATGTTTTGAAGTGATGACGGTATATTTCGCACCGCTTTCCCTAATGAGCGACACCCATTCTTCCGGATTGTAGTTGGCGGCAGTGAAATCCGCTTTCTGTGCCATATAATCCTCCATACTCACCTTTTTGTTGTAGATGGGCCAGCTCTCGCCCCAGTCTCCGCGGGAATAGATGCCCCAATGGATGAAGATGCCGAGTTTCGCACGTGAGAACCATTCCATCCTATCAGCCTTATGTGCGGCTGACTCGTGTTTGGGGAATGCGGGCCTGACCAGTTCGAACCCTGTCAGGCGGATGGCGACAGGCTGGCTCCTATCCACGGAGCGGGGGAGTCTCACCGTCACCGTACCGTCTTCCGATTTTTTCCAGCTCAACCTTCCGCCTGTGTCGACCAGTGTCATTGCAGCACCCTTGAGAGGGTTCAGGGAGTGGAACTCTATCGTGGACGGAACGGTCTCATCGTCTTTCAGACCGTAGATTGCATAATATTTCGAGCCGTCCTTGGAAGCGGTGAACCAGAGTTTCCCATCATTATAGACAGGAGCCTTGCGGGTTGCATATATGGCTTCGCCGTTTTTGTCGAGCCATCTTCCTATCTTCGCGAGAGTGTCCACTACGGCCTGCTCAATGAGTCCGCTGGGGTCCGGACCCACTCCGAGGAGCAGCGAGCCTCCTTTCGCGCTTATCTCGGCAAGCGTTGACACGACTCTCGCCGCAGACTTGAATTTCGCATTCTTGGCGTAGCCCCAGGCGTGACTGAGTGTCATACAGCTCTCCCAGGGGCAATCATATGGCTCTTCCGGAACCATCTGCTCCGGAGTGCAGTAGTTCTCCCATTTGCCTCCCACTGTCCTGTCCACGATTATAAGACCTGGCTGTTTTTCGAGAGCCATCGCGCCTATGCGGTCCATATCCACGTCTTCGCGTGAACCCGTCGCGACCCATCCACCGTCGAGCCAGAGTATGTCCAACTTGCCATAGTTGCTCATCAGCTCCTCAATCTGGTTGTATGTAAAGTCTTTGAAAGCCTGCCAGCGCTCCGGATAGCGATTGAGGTCGTAATTGGCGTGCCTGTCGGGAGTGGCGTATTTGTCCCACCAGAAATACTGGCTGTGCCAGTCAGGCTTGGAATAATATGCGCCTACCTTGAGGCCTCTGCTTCGGAACGCGTCAAACACTCCGGCCGCCACGTCAGCTCTTTCATCGCCCTTGAGCCCGAAATTGGCAATCGAGAAATCTGTCTCCCCGCTGTCGAACATACAGAATCCGTCGTGGTGCTTGGTAGTGAAAATCATATAGCCCGCTCCCGAATTCTTGACCGCATCGGCCCATTGGCCCGGGTCGAAAGATGTCGGCCGAAAACTGTCGGCAAGTCCCCAATACCATTTCTTGTACGAATCGTAGGTGTATTCGGGGCCGCGCTCCACCCAGTCTTCGGAGCAAAGCGGCCAGGATTCGCAGATGCCTGGTTGAGAATACAGGCCGAAGTGGAAGATGACTCCGAATTTCAAGTCCTGCCATTCGGAAAGATTCCTGATGACGGCTGGATCTGTGGGTGCCTGATAATTTTCTTGAGCGAAGGCGCCTGATGCAGCGATAGTCAGAAGCAAGGCGGCCGGTAAAGCGAACGGTTTCATTGGAGTCTGTCGTTGGTTTCTCAAATATACAAAAAAAACATTGACCGACAAGGCGCGTCAGCGCCGTGCCGGAGTGAGCGAAATGGACATTGAGCCACGGAGGCACCCGCCGGAACGCAGTGAAGGCGGCATGCCCCACCGGGGCGGCTGCGTCAGCAGCGGGGGTGAGAAGTTGCAGGCTTGCCTCGGCAAGCGTCAGCGCCGTGCCGGAGTGAGCGAAATGGACATTGAGCCACGGAGGCACCCG
>JAKSKB010000060.1 GCA_024401975.1 Bacteroidales bacterium
TTCAAATCATAATTTATGAAACGCATCACATTTGTCATTGTTGCCTGCCTGACATTCGCGGCGGCGGCCTTTGCACAAGATGAAAAACTTGAACCCGGCATTTACGCTGTCATCGACGGCAATGCCACACCTCTTTCCTATGCCAACGGGATAGCGGGGAATACCGGTCTCAACGTGGTAGGCGTTGAAATAGGCAAGGTCAAATTCAGCTATAAGGGGGAGACCTCAGGCGTGAGAGCCGTTGACAAACTCATTATGGTCATCAACCCTGAGAGCAAGAACATACGCAGGACCCCAAAACTCTATGACCCTTTCATCAAGACGATGACACCGGAGTTCATAATGATTATTCCTCTGGAGGTCGCCAAGAACAAGCGCATCTATGACGAAGGCACCTCAGTCCAGGGCATCAACACACAAAAGCACGAGCGGGTGGAGTTCCAGTGGGAATTGGTGGATGAAAACACCTACGAAATCACCGCGGATTTCCAGCCCGGTGAGTATGCCATTGTATTCAAGCCCACGAATCTGGGGAAATATGACTTTTCCGGCATTTATGGCTTCTATGTAAGCGAAGGCGAATAAAGCCTCCCTGCGCGACTCTTCACCGTACTACGCGGGATTTACCTGACGATTATCTCGTCCATAAAGGTGAATCCCGTGTCGCCGTATCCCCTGTGCCAGGAAGGAATTTCGCCGAAATGACGGGCCACCACTCTCACGTGAGTCGCCTTCACCGGTTCGAATTCCACGGTCCAGTCCTCTATCCTGACAAGAGGGTCGTCGATTGCGACGTCACTGTCACGTCTGCCGATAGGGGAGAAGTTGACACCGTCCACGGATACGGACACCTCCATATCACGGGGCATCCATATGTAATTGTCCATATCCTGCAAAAATCCCACTGTCACTGAACCGATTGTACGCTCACCCAGAAGGTCCACGACCACGTCTATGTCGTTGTGCTTGTAACCCTGCCAGCCGCCTGCCCGCCAGTTGCGCTTGCCGCGCTTCCCGTCAACCAGTCCCTTGCCTCCTCCTGCCGTATAGAAATCGTGATATTCCGTGCGCGGATAAGCCTTCATCGTCGCTTCTCCCTCCTCTTCCGGCACCCCGAAGTCCTTCGGGAAGACGGCATCATATCGGTAGTCCGGGTCTATCGAAGGCACCATCGCCGGTGTCGAGCCGAACGGAGTCGGGGTTGCGGACGTGGTGAAACGCAGCCGGCCACCATTCATTATATCCCTGAAATCCACGACAGCGGTTTCCAACTTCCTGCCTGATAATTTCACGGAAGATATGTACGTCCTGCTGGGGGCATCGGCCGTAATGGTCAGGCATCCGCATCCCATATCGATGTCGGCCTTGCTGAACAGGGGAGTCGTCAGAGCCAGAGTCGTCGTGCCGGGAGTCAGAGGGAAGAGCCCGATTGCACTGAAAACGTACCAGGCTGACATCTGGCCGCAGTCTTCGTTGCCACATATCCCGTCAGGCCCGTCAGCATAGAAGGTCCGGCAGATGTGCCGCACGAGTTTCTGTGTCTTCCACGGCTGTCCGATGAAGTCATAGAGATAGGCCACGTGGTGGCTGGGTTCGTTGCCGTGGGCATACTGCCCCACAAATCCGGACACGTCCACGAGTTGGTTCTCCAAACCGTCGGTAGAGGCGTTGAAAAGGGAGTCGAGCTTGGCGGCATAGGCGTCGGTGCCCCCGAAGGCCGCTACGTGACCCGCTATGTCGTGGGGTACGAAGAAACTGTACTGCCAGCTGTTCGCTTCGGTGAAGTGGGATGACACCTTCACAGGATTGAAATCGGGCGCCCATCGTTTCAACTCTCTGGGACGCATGAATCCCGTCTCGGGGTCGAAAATGTTCTTCCAGTATTGTGCGCGCCGTATGTACTTCGCATAATCTTCCTGTTCGCCCAGCGCCTTTGCGACAAGAGCGATGCACCAATTGTCATACGCGAACTCAAGCGTCTTCGATACACTCTCGCTGTCCTCGCCGGCCGGATCGAAAGCATACTTGCAGAACAGCGCGTGACTCTCATCGGTGCTTTCCGCCGTCATTTTCATCGCTTCATAGTACTCGCGCAACCGCTCTTCAGGAACAAGTCCTTTTACATAGGCATCGGCTATGATGGAAACGGCACTGAATCCTATCATCGTCTCCGTCTCGAAACCGGCAAGTTCCCATTTCGGAAGCCTGCCGCTCTCCCTGTAAACGGAGAGCATCGATTCAAGAAAATCGGGCATCATATCCCGTCCGATAATATTGAACAGGGGAAATTCCGCTCTGAACACGTCCCAGACCGAAAATACCGTATAGCGGTCGAATCCTTCTGCACGGTGAACCTTGCGATCCATCCCCCGGTACTCTCCGTTGGCATCGGAATAGAGGCTCGGGTGGATGGCGCAGTGATACAAGGCCGAGTAGAAAGTGCGCATGTCCTTGAGCGGGGCTTCAATCCGTATTCTCGAGAGCCAGTCATTCCAGGCTTCCGAAGTCGAGGCGCGAAGGGAATCCATATCCCAGTCCCCCTCCGCCTTCTCTTCTAACAGATTTTCCCGGGCATTGTCGCAGGAGACGCCCGATATCCCTATCTTGACCTTCACCTCGTCCATTCCGGGTCCGAATGAGAGCCGCACGAAAGCGGAATCCTTGAAATCGGCCGACACAATAGGAGATGAGAATTCGGCGTAGAAATAAACGTCCTGCGCCTTCGCCCAGGAACGGGATTGTCTCCATCCGGCCACGGCCCTGTCCCCCACGACTTCCAGTGACGAAGCGAGAAGCCTGTCACGATGGTGAAGGTCAATCACGACGGCTTTGTCCCTGGCCTCGTCCGGATAATCGTAGCGGTGCAGGGCCATACGTCTGCCGGCAGCTATCTTCACTCTCACCTTCTGATGGTCGAGGAAAACTTCGTAGTATCCGGGCGATGCGCTCTCATTCTCGTGCGAGAAATGCGAAGCCACCTGCCCGTCGGTTACAGGCATCAGCAGAATGTCCCCGTAGTCGAGGCAGCCTACCCCGCTCAGGTGGGTATGAGAGAATCCGAGAATGACGGAATCGCTATAGTGGTAGCCGCTGCAGCCGTCCCAACTTGTCACTCTGGTGTCAGGACCGGCCTGTACCATCCCGAACGGATAGACTGCGGCAGGGAAAGTGTGACCGTGCCCGTCAGTGCCGACGAAAGGGTTGACGTAAACGGTATAGTCGCGGCCGGGGCCCGCGGCCGCCGCAACGGTGAATGCCAGAGTGAAGAACACCGCAGGGAGCCAGTGACGTGGATTCATAGTTCCTTCAAGGTTTTCAGCATCATGGTGTGTCAATCCGTTCCTCCTCCCAGAGAAATGTATAGGGAAATGAGACTTACGGCTCCCGAATAGATGTTTGCCGCTTCGGAAAGCTGTGCGTTGAGCAGATTGTCCTGGGCGACAAGTACCTCGATATAAGATGCCTTGCCGTTTCTCATAAGTTCTCTCGTGGCGGCATAGGATTCGTCGAGGATGGCTACCTGAGACTTGTACAGGGCGTCTTTCTCTTCCGCCAGCTGACATTCCCTCAGATTCCTGTTGACTTCGTTGCCGGCGGACAGGATGGCTTGCGAATAGGCACGGGCCGCCTTTTCCTGCTGCAATTTGCTTATCTTATAGTTCTCCTTCAGACGCCCGCGCGCGAATATGGGCTGCGTAAGAGTCCCCACCGCATCGATTATCATCTGTCCGGGGTCCTTGATTGTGAATCCCTGTGCGGTCCATCCGAACATCCCTGACAGTGACAGCGACGGGAACATCGCGGCCAATGCCTGTCTGCTGACATAGTATGCGGCCTCGACTGATTTCTCCGCCGCACGCACGTCAGGCCGTCTTTCGAGCATTTCTGCAGGAACCCCTGTCCTCAGACTCTTGGGGAGTGCATATTCTGCCCACGCGCTTCTTTCGATTTTCCTCGGTGTCCAGTCAAGAAGCAGACATATCGAATATTCCACGTTCTTTATCTCATTCAGGATGTCCGCCTTGCGAATCTTGACGCTGATGAGGGATGACTCCATCTGGCTCACGGACGTGGAATAGCATTTCCCGTTTTCCATAAGGGCTTTCTGGGTCTCGAGGACGCTTTCCCACACAGTCTCGGTGGCATCGATTATCTGATATTGCCTGTCAAGCAGAATCAGCTGATAATAAGCGTCAGCGATTGATGCTATCATACGGGACTGAACCTCTTTTTTCTGGTCCAGGGACTGCTCCGCCCGGGCCTGGGCCTCACGTTTCCTGTTTATTATGCTGCCGAAGCCCTGATTGTCCCAGGAAACGGACAAGGGAACCTGATAAGATACGTTCCTGTCATAGGAAATGGACGGGGTAAATGCGAGGGAGGGGAGGAATCCCAGCTTGGACCCCAGCAGGGATGCTTCACTCTCCTGTACGTTCAGACGGGTAATGGCAAGGTCGGCGTTCCTGACGAGGGCCGTGTCTATAAGGTCACTGAGTATGTCATCCTGAAAGAACTCCTTCCAGGGAATGTTGGCAAGCGAACTGTCTTGCCCGTCCGTGCCGGCTTCGGCGCCGTACAGTCCGTCGGGGATGACGGGTTTGTCTGAATATTTTCCAAAAATGGAGCATCCTGTCATAAGTATGGACAGAACGACCGGTATCGCTGTTCTTGTAATAATTTTCATCACTGTTCCTCCGTTTCTTCAGTGTTCTGGTATTTGTCGTGCAATGTCTGGAAAATCATATAGAACACCGGCACCACAAACATTATGGCGACAATGCCTACGGACATTCCTCCGACGACGCCGATTGCAAGTGACCTGTTGCCGTTGGCACCTGCACCGCCTTCAATGATGAGGGGTATCATACCCACAATCATTGTCGCTACAGTCATAATGATGGGACGCAGACGGTCTTTGCAGGCGTCCAGAGCCGCTTCCATCACGGGCGTTCCGTGCTTGTGCTTGTCGACGGCGAATTCGGTGATGAGGATTGCCGTCTTTGCCAGAAGTCCGATGAGCATAATCACACCTGTCTGGAGGTAGATGTTGTTCTCAAGTCCGAGTGCCGCAGAGAACAGGAAAGATCCCATAAGACCGAACGGAACGGAGAGCAACACTGCCATAGGAATGAACCAGGACTCGTACAGGCATCCAAGAATAAGATATATCAGGATTATGCATATGAGGTAAATGATGAGCGTCATATTGCTCTTCGAATTCGCCTCGATTTCGCGGGACATTCCGGCGTATTCGTAACTGTATCCCGAGGGCAGGCATTTTTCCGCCACTTCCGCTATGGCTTTCTGGGCATCGCTTTGGGAGAAACCGGGGTTCGGAAGCACCTGACAGCCAATGCTCTGGTAAAGATTGAAACGCTTCTGGCTGGACGAACCCACTGCGGGCTGCAAAGTAACGAACTGCGAAATGGGCGCCATCTTGTCGCTCACCTTGATGAAGATGTTGGACAGGGACGACGGGTCGAGCCTGTATTCGGGCGCAGCCGAAGCCATCACGCGATATACCTTTCCGTACTGATTGTAGTTGCCGGCGAAGGCTCCGCCGCAATATGCACCGAGCACGTTGAGGACGTCGGACGGAGCGACGCCCGCTCTGTCGCATTGCACTGCATTGACGTCAATCTTGTATTTGGGATAACTCTCGGAATAGGTGGACATCGCCATCATTATCTCCGGGCGGGCCTGGAGATTGGCAAGAAATTCGTTGACGTAACCGTCGAACTGCGTCATGTCACCGCCCTGAAGATCTTCCATCAAGAGCTCTATACAGGTGGAGTTTCCATATCCCGGAATCTGGGGCATCTGGAATGGAATGACCACAGCCTCCTTGATGTCTTCGCAGGATGCGGCGAAACGTGCCATCACGGCGTCTATGCCGTGTCGCGCGCCCTTTCTCTCGTCCCAGTTCTTCAAACGCACGATGAGCATTCCGAAATTGGAGCCGTTGCCGGACAGGAGCCCGTAGCCGGAAATGGTGGAATAACTCTCCATCTCGGGAATGTCCTTGATTCTCGATTCGACATTGGCTATTATCTGTTCCGTTTCGTGAAGAGTGGAACCGGCTGGGGCGGAGACGTCAACCAGCATCACTCCCTGGTCTTCCTGAGGCACGAGGCCGGACGGGAGGGCTTTCATAAGCAGTACCAGCAGGATCGCCGCCAGGGCCAATGCGACCCAGGACAGGACCGGTCTCTTGACGAAGCGGGATACGGCCGACATATATTTTTTGTAGATGGCGGTATAGGATACCTCGTATGCCTTTCTGGTATAATAGTTCAGGTCTTTCCTGTCTCCCGCTTCCTTTGGAGGTCTCATCAGGATGGCACAGAGAGCAGGACACAGCGTGAGGGCGCTGACGCAGGACAGACCTACGGATGCCGCAATCGTGATGCCGAACTGTGTGAAGAAGGTGCCGGAAGTGCCGGGCATAAAAGTCACGGGGATAAATACCGCCATAAACACGAGCGTACAGCTGAACACGGCGGTGGATACTTCGCTGAGCGCATCTCTTGTGGCTTTGTGGGCACTGCTGTATCCGGCTTCCAATTTGGCCATTACGGCCTCTACAACCACTATGGAGTCATCCACAACCGTTCCGATGGCCAGAACCAGGGCGAACAGCGTGAGGATGTTGAGAGAGAATCCGGCCAGCTTCACGACGGCAAAGGTGCCCAAAAGCGAAACGCAGATGGATATGGAGGGTATGAGCGTAGCCTTGAAACTCTGGAGAAAGAAATACACCACCAGAATCACCAGGAGTATCGCTATTATGAGGGTCTCCACTACATTGTGCATCGCGGCGTGGAGGAAATCATTGGAAGTGAGCAGCGTCGTGAATTTCATCCCCGGCGGGAGCTGCTTCTCCATACTGCGGTAGAGCTCATCAAGGTTGTCATTGACCTTGGAGGCGTTCGCGCCGGCGGCCTGGTAGATCATAAACGCCACACCCGGACAATTGTTCACGTTGGACGACAGGGAATAGGAGAGGGAACCGAGCTCCACGTCGGCGACGTCCTCGAGGCGCAGAACGTGCCCTTTGTCGGTCGTCTTGATGATTATATCCTCGAATTCGTCGATTGACTTCAGCCGTCCCTTATACTCCATCGTGTACTGCAAGGCGTTCGCGGACTGTTCTCCGAGAGATCCGGCGGCGGCCACAACGCTCTGGCTTCCAATCGCCGCAAGTACATCCTTCGGCTCCAGCCCGTACAACCCCATCACGTCCGGTTTCATCCAGATGCGCAGGGAATAGGTGTTACCCAGATTGGAAACGCTCCCGACGCCGTTCACGCGCATAATGCGCGGTTTGACGTTGATGTCCACGTAATTGGATATGAATTCATTGTTAAATTTGCCGTCAGGACTGTAGAGAGATGCTATCTGAAGAATGCTGTTCTGCCTTTTCTCGACGGTAACGCCGTACTGCACCACTTCCGCGGGTAACTGGCTCATCGCCGTGGAGACTCTGTTCTGTACGTTTACGGCAGCCATATCGGGATCGGTGCCCTGCTTGAAGAACACCGTTATCTCGGCTGAACCGTTGGATGATGCCGTACTGGAAATGTAGGCCATGTCCTGCACGCCGTTGATTGCTCCCTCCAGAGGCATTATGACGGAATTCATAATGCTGGACGCATCGGCTCCGGTGTATGTGGCGGTCACGAAAATGGTCGGAGGTGCTATGTCAGGATATTGCTCCACGGGCAGCGTCTTCAAACAGATGAATCCGACGAGCGAAATCACAATGGAGATGGCGCACGCCATCACCTTGCGATTGATAAACATATTGCCTTTTGACATATTCTTCTTCTATTTGCTTTTTTCGGATTCTTCCGGGAAAATTACCTGCTGGCCTTCATACACGTTGGCGGCACCCTTTGCCACTATGACGTCTCCCGTGTTCACACCGCCGAGCAGGGCCACGTCTTTTCCGTTGCCGATTTCGGCGAATTCCACGACTGTGCTTTCGGCGCAATTGTCATTGACTTTATAGACGAAGGCCTTGTCCTGTACGCGGACCAGGGATGAAAGAGGCGCTACCAGTATGTCCTCATACGAAGACGTGATGCGTATCGTCCCCTGAATGCCGGAGAACAGGAATCCGTCAGGATTCGGGAAGAATGCTTCGAGCGTGAGGGAACCGGTGACTCTGTCCACAACGCCGGAGATGTTCCGAATCTTTCCGTTGTACGGGTATTCAGTCCCGTCCTTGAGGATGAGAGACACTTCCGGCAAACTGGCTATGAGTGACTCCAGAGACCCCGTTTCCTCAACCAGGTCTTTAAACAGGGTTTCCGCGATGGAGAAGGAAGCCTTCATTTCGGAATTGCCCGAAATTACGGTAAGGAGCGTCATTTCCGACACCTGGTCTCCGGGGTTGTTGTCGATGTCGCCTACTACTCCTTCGACGGGGGAGGTGATTGTGCAGAACTCCAGATTGAGTTGGGCATTGGCAACGGCCGCTTTTGCCTGCTCCACCGCTGCCAGGGCGCGGTTATAGTCATTGCGGGAGGTGTTCAGCATATATTCGCTGACTATCTTCTTTTCAAAGAGGTTCTTGTTGCTTTCATATTCGAGCAACGCGCTGCTGCACTGGGATTCTGCTGCAGCCAGGTCGGCCTCGGTCGCCGTAAGCATCTGTTTTGCCTTGCGGCTGTCGATTACGAAGAGTTTGTCCCCTTTTTTTACTTTTTGACCCGGAGCAACGCATACGTTCATCAACTGCCCGTTTGTCTGAGGCATTATGCTCACGTCATTGCGTCCTGTGATGGCGGCGCTGAAATCATAGGGAATCTTGAGGTCGGTAGGGGCCAGGGTGAGAGTCTCGAAGGACGTGTGTTTCTCTTCGGGAGCATTCTTGCAGGAAATCGGGCCCAGCATCGAAAGGACAACCGCGACGGTTGCCGGGATGTGATTTTTCATAAACGGAATATTTGTCACAATTGTTTCATCGCAAAGATAATCAATGTTGTCCTGAAATTCAAATCATTCCGAATGCAAGAACCGAATGTCGAATGAATTATGAGTGGTTTTTCGGATTTTGTGGATGATTTTCGAAAAAAAATGCGTATATCCTCATCTTCGACACATCACTTTTGGGATGCCGTCCTTGTCGGTGAAGAGGCCCATCTGGACTATCGGGTTGGGACGGC
>JAKSKB010000061.1 GCA_024401975.1 Bacteroidales bacterium
AAGTGAAGTAGGACGTGCCTTTCTCGATGGCAAAATCAATCAGTTTGAGGTACTGATACTTGCTCAGGTGCTCTTCCAGATTGCAGTGCAGTCCCACACCGCCGTCGAGAAGTTCCGTGAATTCGCGGCCGTGCAGCCTGAATTTGTCGAGGACGGAAGTCTCCTTGTCATCGGCGAGATAGAAATAGGAATTGTAGAGCACCCTTCCCTCGGGCACCCAGTATCCTTCCTCTCTGTCCCAGTTGAAATTCTTTGAGCTGAGTCCCTCTGCCGGCACGAATTCCTGGTTGAACTGGAAATTCTTGCTCGAATGAGCCTTGTTCTGCTCACTGATAGTCCCCGTCACGAGACGGCAGAATTCCATATAGGGCTTGTTGTAGTTGCAGGTCAGTCCGATGAATTCCGCGGCTTCGTTGATACCGTTCTCCCCTATGGTACTGTAAAGTTTGTTCATCTTGATGTATCCCGCTTTCGAGGCATTGAGCATCCCCGCTTTCTCCGTCTCATAGAGGAGTGTCTTGTATGCGATGTGATACTTGTACACCCTGTCAAGGATTTCTTCGAGATAATGCCTGAAATCCGGAGCCAGAGTGAAGAAGTTCTCTTTGAGATACTCGCGGTCAAGCGACCTCTCCCTCGCCCAGTTCTGTATGATGCGGTTGAGGTTGAGGGTTATGACGTTCGCGCTCCCCGTCTGCACTCCCGTAAGGCCGTTGGTGAAGGTGAACACGTTTTCCTGAATCTCGTTGCGCAGGCGGCAGCAGCTGGCGAGACCGTTGGGGTTGTCCGATATGTAGGTGAAGAACGAATGCCCTTCAGCGTACATTTCGGCGGTGAAATCCTTGTAGTCCTTGTCTATGATGTCGCTGCCGTTCGAAAGAAGCGCCATAGTCTCCACGGGGAAAGTGAGCATAGTCCTGGTCCTTTCCTTGTTGAACCACTTCATAAATGACTTCTGCAGGACATTGACCCTTTCCCAGGACGGCTTGCTGCCGTCGGGGAAGCAGAAATCATCGAACAGGGCGTGCCAGTAATTGCTGTCGTAATAGCTTATGTTGGTGAAAGGAGACTGATAGCTGCGGTTGCCTGCAGGCTGGTTGATACCATAGACAATCTGCTGGAATGACTGGCAGATGGTGTCTCCTATCGTTCTTTTCGGCAGCCGGGAAGCCTCCTCTTCAAGTCTTTTGTGATAATCCTCTCCGAAATCCTTCACACAGTAGTAGTCGAACACATTGAAGAATTCTCCAAACGCCACCGCCCCCTTGCACTGCGCGGACAGCAGGAATGCCAGATTGCAGAACTGGCCGCAGAAACTGCTGAGATTCTTCGGTGCGACCGCTCCCAGCCCATCCATCCCGCTTGTCCCTTCGAGGACGAGGGGATAGAGGGAAACGGCCTCACAGTAGTTCTTGACGGCTGGAGAAGAAGCCTCGTCGTGCACATATATTATATGCCCGCACAAATCCCTTTCGTACTGCTCCGCCACTTCGGGATAAAGTTCCTTGAGTTTCTTCTTCATCCTGTATCGCTGAATCTGCCTGTTGAGCGTCTTGTAAACCTCTCCGTCAAGATTGGCCACGTTCTTGATGGCCACGTTGGCGTTGGCATCGGTCTCGGAAGACGAAGCCGCATTGTCGGTGGAATGGGCATAATTGTCCATATAGTCCACCCTCTCCTTGATGAAGCGGAGGTCCTTGTGCTTCTCCCTATAGAGGATGTAGGCCTTGGCGATGTCGAAGTGCTTTTCATACATCAACTGGGTCTCGACGATATCCTGAAGTTTCTCCACCTTGAAGGTGTAATCTTCATCGAACATCCCGAACAGATGTATGAGACTTTGCAGGAAACTGTCCGGCATTCTTCCCATTCCGCAAGCCTCGAAGGCGGAATTGACGGCTTTCTCAATTTTACTGAAATCGAAATTCTGTACTTCTCCGTTCCGTTTTACTACTTTCATATCTTTTTAATTATTATTTTTTTTGTCGACTGATTCAGCGTGAATTTGATTTCCAAGGTACGGCTTATCGCCGACTTGACGAAACTCTTTTTTCAACAAAACAGGCAATCTTATCAACAATCTTCATTGTACGCGCCTCCCTTGCAATTTCCCCACATATCGGAAAATTCCGCCACACTTTTCCGTTTTTTTTGAAAAACAGACATCTTTCGGATTTAACTTTCCGCAAAATCTGAAAATATGCTGGTAAATACCTATGGAGCGAAATGCATCGGAATCAATGCCGTGAAGGTAACGGTGGAAACGGATATACGCAACGGTATCGGAATCCATCTCGTGGGTCTTGCGGATGCGGCTGTCAAGGAAAGTCTGCTGAGGACTGTCAATGCGCTGCAGTCTCTGGGATATCGCATCCCCGGACGGAAGATGGTAATCAACCTGGCTCCCGCCGACCTTCACAAAATAGGAAGCGGATATGACCTGCCGATTGCAGTCGGGATGATTGCGGCGTCGGAGCAGGAGACCCTTCCTCTCACGGACGAATTCGTCATAATGGGGGAACTCGGGCTCGACGGGGCTGTCCGTGACATACCCGGAGCCCTTTCAATCGCGACGATGGCGGCGGAGGCCGGATTCCGGGGCTGCATACTTCCCCTCAAGTCGGCGATGGAGGCTACGGGGCTGGATGACGTGGAAATCTACGGTGTGCGCAATCTCACGGAAGTCATAAGCATCCTTTCGGGTAGGGATGACAAGTCGCTCTATGACATACGGGGGGTGAAAGACTGCCCCGGAGCGGCCTGTTCTTCCGGAATCCTGCCTGAAGACATCCCGGATTTCAAGGATATAATCGGGCAGGAAAGCGCTAAACGCGGGGCCGAGATAGCCGCCGCAGGCGGGCATAACCTCATATTCATAGGATCTCCGGGGACAGGAAAAAGTTCACTTGCAAAAGCCATTGCAGGCATATTGCCGCCTATGACGACGGAAGAGGCCCTTGTGACCAGAAAAATCTGGTCCGTAGCGGGCAAAGGATTCGCGGATGGGCCGCTGTTGCGCCGCAGACCCGTCCGCACACCTCACTGCACGGCCTCTCCGACGGCAATCATAGGGGGAGGCAGCGGCGACAATATACTCCCCGGTGAGGTCAGTCTGGCACACGGAGGCGTGCTTTTCCTCGACGAATTCGGCCAGATGCCCCGCAGCGTCATCGAATCGCTCCGGGCCCCGCTGGAAGACAGGAAGGTGGTGATATCCCGTCTCAAGACCAAAGTGGAATACCCTGCATCTTTCCTTATGGTGGCAGCTTCCAATCCCTGTCCCTGCGGCTATTGGGGAGAAGGCGACAGATGCACCTGCACCCCTTCTCAAAGGATGTCCTACCTTTCCAGACTCTCCGGTCCGATACTCGACAGGATAGACATACAGTTGTGGCTGCACCCCGTCAATCCTTCAGATATACTTAACCGCAAGGAGGCCGAACCTTCGTCCGCAGTGGCCCGTAGGGTGATGGAAGCACGGAATCTCCAGCTGGAAAGATTCGCTGCGGAGCAGATATTCACGAATGCCGAAATGCTGGGCGGCCACATCAGGAAATACTGTCCGCTGGACAGGAAATGCACTTTGCTGCTGACAGAAATGATGGACAGATACGGTCTTTCGATGAGAGCATATTTCAGGATAATAAGGGTGGCGCGGACCATCGCCGACCTGGAGGGGGCGGAAGACATCAGTCCGGACCACCTCTGTGAAGCCGTAGGGTACCGTTTTCTAGACAGAGCTAAGAGCCTGTGAGCGTTAACGTTCCTGTTTTACGACCGGATAGCAAAGTTGCTGGAACTATAAATATTTTTTTAGTATGTTTGCAATTGCTAGGAATTTGTAAAAACCGGGTCACGATGGAGAAATTTTCAATAGAAGGGTCCTGCGACGGACTCAAACTCTCGTGTCTTGTCTGCGAGCCGGACAAGGACGTGCAGATGAAAGGCGTAATGGTGCTGGTGCACGGAATGTGCGAACATAAGGAGCGCTACGTCAAATTGATGGACTATCTTTCGACCGCCGGATATGCCTGTGTCATCAGTGATTTGCGCGGGCACGGAGAGTCTGTGCTCCGGCAGGAGGATTTGGGATATATGTATTCCGGAGGATGGGTAGCCATGGTTGAAGATATCACTCTTGTAGTCCGGTGGGCGAAAGCGCGTTATCCGGATTTGAAGGTCACCCTTTTCGGACACAGTATGGGTTCTCTCGTGGTTCGGAGTCTTGCCAAGCGTCACGACGATATGATTGACCGCCTCATAGTGTGCGGATGTCCGAGCGACAATCCGGCCAAGGGGGTGGGGAAGACCATCGCCAAAATCGCAGGACTCGTCTGTGGCTGGCATTCCAGACCGGGGCTTCTTCAGGCGATGTCTTTCGGAGCGTATAACAAGCCGTTCCGGAATGAGGGTTACAAGGCATCCTGGGTGTGCTCCGACAAGGAGGTTCTGGATGAATATCACTCTGACCCGTTGTGCCAGTTCGTGTTCACTGCAAACGGGTTCTACAATCTGATGGGCCTTATGCAGGATTGCTATGACACCGAAGGATGGAAAGTTTCCCGTCCGGGAATCCCTGTCCGTTTCATCTCAGGGGCGCAGGATCCGTGCAGAGTCTCCGACAAGGCCCTTTCAGAGGCGGCGGAGAGTATGAGAAAAATCGGCTACAGCGACGTGAGCCTCAAGATTTATCCCGGGATGCGGCACGAGATTCATAATGAAACTCTGGCCCCCGGAACCGTATGGCCTGATATCCTCGGGATGCTGGACTGATGCGTCGGGCTCAACCGAACATCAAGGTCAGGCGGACGAAGTCTTCTATACCCAGACGCTCGGCCCTAAGTTCGAATATGGGGTCTTCAAGGATACCGGATGAGAGCAGGGCCGGTGTCATCAGCGGTTTCAGGGCATTCCTGAGAGTCTTGCGCCGCTGGTTGAAAGCGGTCTTGACCACGGTCTTGAAAAGTTTCTCATCGCAGCCCAGCGAAGTGCGCCCGTTCCTTTTGAGGCGTATGACTGCCGATTTGACTTTCGGAGGAGGTACGAATGCCCCCGGACCCACGGGGAATAGGAATTCTATGTCGTACCAGGCCTGCAGCAACACGGAGAGTATGCCGTATACCTTGCTGCCGGGCTTTTCAGCGATGCGGTCAGCCACCTCTTTCTGTATCATACAGACTATTTCGGGTACCTTGTCCCTGTCCTCCAGTATCTTGAAGAAGATTTGCGAGGAAATGTTGTACGGGAAATTGCCTATGATGCGGTAGTTCCCGGCGAATATCTCCGACACGTCCAGCTTTAGGTAGTCTCCTTCTATGAGTCTGCCCTCTATGCCAGGGAAATGGGTCAGCAGGTAATTCACCGATTCCCCGTCTATCTCAATCATCTTTGGTGCGATGTCGCTTCTTTGCAGAAGATACTGCGTGAGGACTCCCATTCCCGGGCCTATTTCCAGCACCGCCCGCACGGGACTGTCCGGAGTTAGCGCTTCGACTATGGACTGCGCTATACTCAGGTCGGTCAGGAAATGCTGGCCGAGCGTTTTTTTTGCTCTAACTTCCATCAGGATTATTCATTTCGGCAAATTTAGTTAAATTTGTAAGATATGAGCAAGACAAAGGAAGACACCCCTCTCATAAAACAGTTTTTCTCCATCAAGGCGAAATATCCCGACACCGTGCTGCTGTACAGGGTGGGCGATTTTTATGAGACATACGGTTCAGATGCCGTCCTTGCGTCGAAGGTCCTGGGCATAGTGCTGACGAGGCGCGCCAATGGCGACAAGGGCTATATAGAGATGGCCGGATTCCCCTATCACGCCATCGAATCATATATGCCCAAACTTCTTCGCGCCGGCTACAAAACGGCTGTCTGTGACCAGTTGGAGGACCCTGCGCTGGTGAACAAGAAACTGGTGGACAGGGGTGTGACGGAAATAGTCACCCCGGGCGTGGTGTTTGGGGAGCAGATGCTTGACAGCAGCGAGAACAATTTCCTTGCGGGGCTGACCTTTGACGGGGAAAGTTGCGGAGTCGCGTTTCTGGATGTCTCTACCGGGACTTTTCAGGTGGCTCAAGGAACAACGGACTATGTCGGCACGTTGCTTGGCTCTTTTCAGCCCAAGGAATTGGTGGTGCAGCGCGACTGCGTCAGGAGTGTGAAAGAAAGGTTCGGAGAAGTCTATGTCACTTCTCTTGACGAGTGGGCCTTTGTCCCGGAATCTGCCGTCGAGAAATTGAAGAAGCAGATGGGCACCGCCTCCCTGAAAGGTTTCGCCCTTGACGGCTATGAGCTTGCAGTCTGTTCTGCGGGTGCCTTGCTGGTGTATCTCGAGCAGACCCGTCATTCCGGGCTGAAGAACATCTGCTCGATATCCAGGATAGAATCCGGCAGTTTCGTGTGGATGGACCGTTTCACCTTCCGCAATCTCGAAGTGTTCTGTTCCGCTTCCGGTGAAGATGACGTGTCACTGGTGAAGGTGATGGACCGCTGCGCCTGCCCTATGGGTTCGCGACTGTTGAGAAGATATCTCAAGATGCCTGAACTTGATCTGGCTGAAATCAATGGACGTTACGATGTGGTGGAACACTTCCGCAATGATGCGGAGGCTCTCGACGGGGTGCGTCAGCTGCTTGCGGATCTGTTCGACGTGGAGAGAATATGTTCCCGTGCCGCGACAGGCAAAATATCACCGCGGGAGGCATTGCAGCTGGCACGGAGTCTTGACCGTGCCGTTCCGATTGCGGAGATTTGCGTGGGGAGCGGAGTCAAGGCTCTGGATGAGTTGATGGTCGGACTTCGCGACTGCTCTTCCCTGACAAAGGAAATCGGGCGCAAGATAAGTCCGGAAGCGGCTTCTGCCATAGGCAAGGGCGATGTGATAGCAAAGGGTGTGGACAGAGAACTGGACGAACTGCGCAGCATTTCGGCCGGAGGGCGCGACTACCTGATGCGGATGCAGCAGAGGGAAATCGAGCGTACGGGAATCACGTCTCTCAAGATAGGATACAACAACGTGTTCGGCTACTATCTCGAAGTCCGCAACACCTTCAAGGATATGGTTCCTCCGGAATGGACGCGAAAGCAGACGCTTGTCAATGCCGAAAGGTACATCACGCAGGAACTCAAGGAATATGAGTCGCGCATCCTGGGGGCCGAGGACAGGATATACGTGATAGAATCCCGCATCTTTTCGGAACTCGTGTCCCGCATACAGGACAACATTCCGGATATCCAGGTCAATTGCGGAATTCTGGCGAAACTTGACGTCCTGACCGGATTTGCGCGGCAGGCCATCGACAGAGGTTATTGCCGTCCGTCATTGGATGACGGTTTTGCCCTTGACATCAAGGGAGGACGCCATCCTGTCATAGAGACCGTGATGCCTGCAGGGGAGGAATACGTTCCTAACGACCTGTACCTCGACAATGCGACCCGGCAGATAATAATACTTACCGGTCCCAATATGGCGGGGAAATCAGCTCTCCTGCGTCAGACGGCTCTCATTGTCCTGATGGCGCAGACGGGAAGTTTCGTGCCTGCGGACAGCGCGCATATCGGTGTTGTCGACAAGATTTTCACGAGGGTGGGCGCTACGGACAATATCGCAAGGGGAGAATCGACATTTATGGTCGAGATGCTGGAGACCTCGATGATAATGCACAATCTGTCGGAGCGTTCGCTTGTTCTTCTGGACGAAATAGGGAGGGGTACTTCGACCTATGACGGTATGTCCATCGCGCGGGCTCTGGTGGAGTACATTCACGAGCACGGCCACGGGGCGAAGACTCTTTTCGCCACCCACTATCACGAACTCAATGACCTCGAAAAAAATTACCCGCGGGTCCACAACTGCCATATAGCGGTCAGGGAAGAGGGGAAGGAAGTGATTTTCCTGCGAAAAATGGAGGAGGGTGGCGTCGCCCACAGCTTCGGAATCCACGTGGCGCGTCTAGCCGGGATGCCGAGGGAAATCATCGAATCGGCGGAAAAGACCTTGCGGCACCTGGAAAATGGAGGAAACAAGACGGTGTCCGACGAGGGTATCCAACTGTCGATATTCCAGCTTGACGATCCCACCCTATATTCCGTAAGGGATACGCTTAAAGGGGCGGATCTCAACAACATGACACCGCTTCAGGCCTTCGACCTGCTCCGCAAGATGAAAAAGGAGTTGGGAATCTGACCCGTCTTACTTCTGTCCGAAACTGTACCTCACACCGGCTGTAGGAATAAATCCGAGCAATCCCACTGCGTGGAAACTTGTTCCGTCGGAAGATCTCCCTACTCCGATCATAGGTCTGAAATCGACTGAAAGTTGAAGGGGGAACCAGAACGTGTATGAGAGCCCTACTTGACCGCAGACTCCTGCGGCAAAGGGAATTGTCTTGAAATACGTTCCCAGGGATATGCCGGGGCCTGCATACAGGTCCCAGGATCCTTTGGATGTCCAGGCGGGAGTTGCGCAGATGAAGTCGTATATCGCGGTTAGCCCGAACCCCGTGGCCTGATTGTAGCCCAAATCGAGTTCTATGAAATTTTTCCCGATGTCGTGCTGATAGGAGAATTCGACACCTGCCGCAAATCTGCCGCCCAGTGCGCGCGGTTGTGCGAAAACTGTAAGAGAGAGCAGCATTGCTGCGATGAGTGAGACGAACTTCTTCATATAAAATAAAAAAACGCCTCATGCACGTGCGCGAGACGTAAAAAAGTGGAGATAAAGAGATTCGAACTCTTGACCCCCTGCTTGCAAAGCAGGTGCTCTACCAACTGAGCTATACCCCCTTGGTCTTGTAGGCCCTGGCAGAGTTGAACTGCCGACCTCTACATTATCAGTGTAGCGCTCTAACCAACTGAGCTAAGAGCCTGTATAATAATGAAAGGAAAGAACAGCCGGCACCCTCCGGAGATACCGACGGCATACAAGACCCGCGAG
>JAKSKB010000062.1 GCA_024401975.1 Bacteroidales bacterium
CGATGGTACTGCCCCACCAGGTGGGAGAGTAGGTAGCTGCCGTTCTTCGGAGAGGCTGCCTAGAAGGAACAAATTTCCTTTTTAGCCAGTCTCTCTTTTTTTGTCCCTCCCCCGCAGCTGCCGCGCTTTTTTACTATATTAGTGAATTGATTTTTACGATATCATGCCGTAGATGTTTTATGAGAAGAATTCTGTATCTTTTTTTTGCGTTTCTGTCTGTATATTGCGCTTTTGTCGCTTGTGATTCTTCCAATGCCGTCCAGGCATACAAAGGCTGGCCTTCCGCCGAAGGGAAAATAGACATACGGAAAGGTTTCCGCAATCCTCCGAAGGGATATGGTAATGTGCCATTCTATTGGTGGACAGGCGATTCTTTGAATTTGGAACGTCTTGAATGGCAGTTGGACATAATGGCTGACGCATCCACTGACGGATTCAACGTCAGTTACAACCACACGAGCGCCGTAGTAGATTCGGTCTATAACAAAGCCGGCCACGGATGGTGCGGGAGAGTTCAAGGCGGCGCTCCCAGAGTGTTTTCGGAAGACTGGTGGAAAATCTGGAATGTATTCTCAGCCCGTTGTGCCCGTAAAGGTATGGGACTGGGTATGGATGATTATGTCGTTGCCTGGCGTGACAACGGCGAGTATATTGACAGCATCCTCGCTCTTCCCGAAATCAAGAATCATCAGGGGAAGATTCATATGTTGACATTGTCGCCGGGCGACGATATGCCGGACAATGTAGTGAGCGAGGTGCCGGTGGAAGGTTCCGCAGACAAATATGTGATATACAGCACTCCGGCGCCCGAACTTGCTCCGAAGTTCGGAGAAAAGATGGTCGAATGCTATCTTGAACCGTTCATCAGTCATATGGACAGGAAAGGCCTTAGAGGTATGAACTATTTTTTCCAGGACGAATTGAATTATCCTCTTGATATTCACAGTTGGTCACCGGATTTGCCTCAGGAGTTCCTAAACAGCAAAGGGTATGACATAAAACCGCTGCTGCCGGCTCTGTTTACTGATTTCGGCGAACAGACGGCGAAGGTGCGTCTGGATTATGCGGAAGTCGTGACCAGGCTCTCGGAAGAACGTTATTTCAAGCCCGTGTACGATTGGATGGCTTCCCGAGGCCTGATTTACGGAAGTGACAATGTCGGGAGGGGGCTTAATCCCACCGGATATCTGGATTATTTCGGCATAGAAAAGTGGTTTACAGCCCCGGGGAATGATGCCCCTGCGCGCGGAAGCAGTTTCAAGCAGACAAAGGTCTCAAGCAGCATTGCTCATATGTATGACCGTCCGCGGACCTGGCTGGAAGCGTTTCATAGCATGGGTTGGGACGCAAATGGGGCACTGCTGACTTATCAACTTGACCATCATATCATTGCTGGCGGCAATCTGCTTTGTATGCACGGAATGTATTACAGCACTCACGGCGGCTGGTGGGAGTGGGCTCCTCCGAGTTTCCATTTCCGTATGCCTTACTGGCCCCATATGAAAGTTTGGCTGAAATATGCCGAACGCTTATGCTTCGTGTTGAGTCAGGGGGTCCACGTGGCCGATATCGCCGTTCTCTATCCGACCGAAACGATGCAGGCCATACCTGATGCCTCAGCCGAGCCGACGCTTTCACTCACCGATGAATTGAGTCCTTACGGATACGATTTTGATTTCATTGATTTTAAATCCCTGCAGAACGCGGACATACACGACAGACAACTTGTGGTCGGGAGGGAAAGTTACAAGACGCTTGTCCTTGCCGACACTCGCGCCCTGCACGAGGAGACTCTTGAGAAAATACTTGAATTCGCGGAAGCGGGGGGGATGGTGATTGGAGTGGGGGAACTGCTTCCGAAACTCGCAAAATGCCCGGATATAATAAGAGTGGATGACGGTGCGCTCGTTTGCGAGAGTTTTAAATCAGACTTCATACGCGATTTCGCTCCGTCTTCAGGAAGCGGACGCGTACTTCACCGCCGTATAGCGGACAACGATGTCTATATGGTGACCGATGTCCCCAAGGGGGACGAACTCTTCTTCAGGGCTCACGGAAAAGTGGAAATCTGGGATGCCCAGCACGGCACGATACGGGAGATTCCTGTTTTGCGGGTCGATGAAAACGGTACTGTGGTGCGCCACGAGGCGGACAGGAACGTTTCACGTCTTTACGTGTTCTCTCCCGGTCAGGCAAAGATTGCGAAGGAGGATGCGATGCCCGCAGTAAAGAACGGATGCATCTGTCTGGATGGCGAATGGGATATGGAGGTCATTCCCACGATGGACAACAGATGGGGAGATTTCCGCCTCCCGGCGTTCCCCGGATTTATCGGTGTGGAAGCTCGCGAGATGGAGTGCGCTTTCTTGACCGGTGGCGCCGGTGATTCTTTCCGCGACCTTATGTCCGCCGTCACGACAGCTTATGTCTATGGCTACGGCACTCATATGAAAACCCGCAACTTTGACAGCCGCATACCGATTGACCGAGTCATCGCAGACGTGTTGGAACATGGGACCGCTTTATGGGATGACTATGCCTTCTCCTGGCAGTACGGCGTATTCGACAATCCTGGCGGACAAGGATATCACGGACTCAAGGCCAAGGTGGACCCGCGCTTTCTTATTCTCGACAAAGGGGCTCATCAACTTTTCGCCACACGGGTATACGCTCCGGAAAAGGGTGCTTACAAGTTGGTTGTGGAGGGTGTCAGGCCATATCGCATAATGCTCGACGGCGTCAGCGCAAAAGAGGATTCCCTGATTCTCGAAGCGGGTTGGCATGACCTGCTGCTCGCCTATGAAAACACAGAGAAAATGAACTTTTCCCTTGCCGATATGCGTGGAGAGAGTCTCGACTTGAGAAAACGCTCGATGGTGGTCTTGTATCCTGAGAATGCGCCTTCTCCTGAGACAGTCGGCGAATATGAACACATTGTTGCCTCAAAATGGTTCCTGACCCCGCATCTTTGTTATGACAGTCGTGGTGGAGCGGAAGGTGAGTGGATTTACCGGTTCGATACCGCTCCGGGCACGGTTTCGATGCATTTCAAGACGAATGGGAACATACGTGCGGTCTTTGTGGACGGGAAGAAGATATGCGGCAACTCCGGAGATGCTCTCACAGTGTCCCTGACAGATGGAAAGACAGGTGTCGGCGAGGTTCTTGTCGTGGGGAAGCCACTTGACGGATTCCCTGGAGCGGCATTTTTCAAGGAGCCGGTGACTCTCGAGTGCAAGGGCGGGAAGGCAGTTGCCGGAGACTGGACGGAACTGGGTGCCCTCAAGTTCTTTTCCGGCGGGATGCGTTACACGAAGGAGTTCGAACTGGATATTGAGAAAGGAGAGAGCGTGCTGTTGGATCTCGGAGAAGTGGATGCGACCTGTGAAGTCAGAGTCAACGGAAAATTTGTGGACTATCTGATCAGCAAGCCTTGCGTACTTGAGATAGGCGCTTGTACAAGGCCGGGCAAAAATAAATTGGACGTTCTCGTATATAGTTCGTTGTCAAATCATTATCAGACTATACCGACGCCTTATAGGGGGCGGGCTCACGCCGGTTTGATAGGACCGGTGGAAATCAGGTACTGAGCCGTCTGTCCTTGCTTTCATAATAGTTTATTATTTGGTATATTTGCCGTATTGTTTAAGAAACAAACTCTGAAATCATGAGCGAAACCATTATCCCTGATGCACCGCAGAATGCATCAGATGTACTTGAAAGTCAGGAATTGAATCTTTCTGAAAAGACGTTGGCTGAAATCATAGCCGTATTTGAAAATTTGAAATGCAGCGCCGATGCCATGACCCGCTCCAAGGAGGCCGAGGCGATAAAGGCGGCTTTCTACAGGAAACTGAACAAGGAAAAGACCGATGAAGACCCGTTGGAGGCCATCGAAGAGGGATTCAAGTCCCTCTACGCGGATTATAAGGCGAGGCGTGCCGAATATAATCGTGAACAGGAGGCGGCACGGGAGGAGAACCTGCGGCTGAAACTGGCCGTCATAGAGGATTTGAGGGCTCTTGTGGACGGTCAGGAAGACGTGTCTTCCACTTTCCCTGCTTTCCGTGAGATACAGAATCGCTGGCGTGAAGTGGGGCAGGTGCCTGCGCAGAGGTTCAGGGACGTCAATGACAGTTACCAGTTCCTTGTGGAGAAATTCTATGACATGGTCAAGATTGACCGCGACTTGCGGGATCTTGATTTCAAGAAAAACCATGAAGCCAAACTGGTTCTGTGCGATATGGCGGAGAAACTTTCCGAGAATGAGAACGTCATAGAAGCATTCCGTGAGTTGCAGAAACTTCACGAGCGCTGGAAGGAATTCGGGCCTGTCGCAAAAGAGTATCGTGAGCAGATATGGGATCGTTTCAAAGAGGCCACTTCCATCATCAACAAGAAGTATCAGGCTCATTTTCAGAATATGAAGTCTCAGCAGGCCGAAAATCTCCGTCTCAAGGCGGAACTTTGCGGGAAGCTGGAGGCCATTGCCGCAAAGGCGGGAGAGGGGATAGAGTCATCCAACCTTTGGAATTCCCTTTCGAGCGAAATTGAAGCCCTGCAGGCAGAGTGGAAAAAGATAGGTTTCGCTACGAAGAGCGAAAATCAGAAGATATATGAACGCTTTCGCGCTGCCTGCGACAGTTTCTTTGCGAAGAAACGTGACTTCTATGCCGTGTGCAAGGACAGGATAAACGAAAATCTTGAAAAAAAGATGTCTCTTGTGGAGAGAGCCGAGGCCCTTAAGGACAGTACCGAATGGAAAGCGGCCACTGAAGAGTTTATCGAACTACAGAAGAAATGGAAGGAAATCGGTGCTGTGCCGCGCAAGAAGAGCGAACAGATATGGAAACGTTTCCACGCGGCCTGTGACGAATTCTTCGCAGAGAAAGAGAAGGCGTTGAAACAGGATTCCCCTCGTCATTACGGTCAGCAGGGCTACCAGCGCCAGAATTCCGCATCCAGAAGTCCGAAGGACGCTCTTGTGAGAAAGTACAATGCCCTTCAGCAGGAGATAGCGAATTTTGAGAACAACATAGGTTTCTTCACCGTTTCCAAGAATGCCGAATCTCTTATTGCGCAGATGCGCGAAAAGATAGAGGAAGGTAAGAAGGAATTGCGGGCATTGGAGGAAAAAATCAGAAACGCAGAAAAGGAACAGAATTGATGGACAAGAATACTGTCATAGGCTTCATACTGATGGGAGCCATCCTGTTTGGATTCACTTTCTATCAGAAAAAACAGTACGACAAGCAGGCGGCGGCACAGGCTTTCAAAGATTCGGTGGCGCTTGCTGATATGCCACTTGATACTTCAAGCATAGCGGAGTATCGTGCTGATGTTCAGGTAGATGCGGCCGTCTCCGGAGAAACGCCTTCGATTTATAAGGATTCTCTTCTCGACAGGGCTCATCTTCTGGATGAAAGTTTCGTCAAGATGGAAAATGAGGAACTCGAATTGGTTCTGACTACGAGAGGAGGGCAGCCGCATTCGGCGAAGATGAAGAATTTCTTCAATCACGATTCCACGGCCCTTTACCTTTTCCGACCCGGGACGGCCGATTTTTCCGTCAAGCTTTATACCAGCGAATATGTCAACACTTCCGATTTCGTGTTCGAACTGGCTTCGGCTACGGACAGGGAAGTGGTGATGAGGCTTCCGTTCTCCGGCGGCGGGTATCTGGAAAGGAAATACACGCTTGATTCTCTTACCTGTATGGTGCGCAGTGAACTGTCCTTTGTCGGGATGGGCTCGCTCATCCCGCGCAACGTCTCTATGATAGACCTGGATTATAAAGTCACTGTGCCGAGGATGGAGAAGGGATACAAGAACGAGTCCCAGTATTCAAAGGTGGATTATTATTTCGACGGCGAGAAGAAGCCCGGCGAAATAGGCCGCTCAAGGAGCGGGTCGAAACGCATCGATTCGAAACTCAACTGGTTCGCCTTCCAACAGCAGTTCTTTTCCACCATCATACGTGCCGAACAACAGTTCGATTCGGGGGAACTGGACGTTGTCTGTTGTCCTGAAAATGACACGGACCGCAATCTGATGGTGTGCAGCGCGGGTATGCGTCAGGAACTTCCTAAAGCGAACCCGGACAATATGAGTCTGTCATACGAGATGTATTTCGGTCCCAACCATTATCAGACCCTCAAGGCATACGGACAGAACTATGAGAGGATAATACCTCTCGGCGGCTCTCTGGTGGGATGGATTACGAAATTCATCATCATCCCGTTCTTCAACTGGCTGCACAGATATTTCGCCAATTTCGGAATCATCATCCTTCTTATGACAATAGCCATCAAGATTGTGGTGCTTCCGTTTACCTACAAGTCCTATGCATCTTCGTCCAAGATGCAGGCGCTGAAACCTCTGATGGAGAAAATCAACGAGAAGTATCCCAAGCAGGAGGATGCGATGAAGAAGCAACAGGCTACGATGGAACTGTACAAGAGGGCCGGTGTAAGCCCTATGGGGGGATGCCTTCCCACGCTTCTCACTTTCCCTATACTCTGGGCTATGTTCCGGTTCTTCCCGGCTTCAATTGAGTTGCGGCAACAGCCTTTCCTTTGGGCGCACGATCTCTCCACTTACGATGCCATTGTGGATTTCGGCTTTCGTATCCCTCTTCTGGGTGACCATCTGTCGCTGTTCGCCCTGCTTATGGCATTCACGATGTGGATATACTCCAAGATGACGATGTCAGGTCAGGCGGCCAATGACCCGAGTGCGGCGAGTATGAAATTTATGAGCGTATGGATGATGCCCATAATGATGTTCTTCATCTGCAACAGCCTGTCAGCCGCGCTCAGTTACTATTATCTCCTTTCCCAGCTGATAAGTATGCTCGAGATTTGGATTATAAGAAAGAGCATCGACCAGAATGCCATTCTCGAAAGGGTGAAGGCTTCCGAGGGCAAACCTCTTCCCAAGAGCAAGTGGCAGCAGCGTCTCGAAGAGGCACAGAGGATGCAGGAACAGCAGCTGCGCCAGCAGAGAAAAAATCAAGGCGGGCGGAGATGATTGAAACCAATCTTGAAAATCTGCTCGCGGAACTGCCATCAGACGTAAAACTGGTGGCCGTTTCCAAATACCATCCCATTCAAGACATACTTACGGCATATCAGGCCGGTCAGCGCCGTTTTGCTGAAAGCCGTCCGCAGGAATTCGAGGCCAAGGCCGTACAACTTCCGCAGGACATAGAGTGGCATTTCATAGGTCATCTCCAGACCAACAAGTTGAAGATGGTGCTTCCTTTTGCGTATATGGTGCAGTCCGTTGATTCAGAAAGACTTCTGTCTGCCATAGACAGATGGGCCTGTGGCAACGGGCGCAAGGTGCGTGTGCTTCTCGAGCTTCACGTTGCGGCGGAGGAAAGCAAACAGGGATTCACTGAAGAAGAGGTGCTTGACATTCTCTTCCGTGCGGAGTCCTATCGGGGTATAATTTTCTGCGGACTTATGGGTATGGCCACCAATACGGATGATATGGACACCGTGGCTGCCGATTTCGGACGTATCCGCGCATATTTCGATTATCTGAAAGATCTCTTTCAGGAACTTGACGAATTCCGGGAACTGTCCATAGGTATGTCATCTGACTGGAAAACCGCTCTGGAGTCCGGCTCCACTATGGTGCGCATAGGTACCGCCATATTCGGGGAGAGAGTGCCGGTGCTGCGGCCGCTGATTCAAGATAGCATATAAACATCACGTAATATGAACAACATTATCACAAAAATCTCCGTTGCAGCCGTTTTAATCATCGTTTCGGTATCACTGAGCGCACAGACGTACGACGTGCGCGAACGAGTAGCCGCCGATTATGGTAAAATTGCAGGTTGCGAAGGGGCCTACAGGTACGATGCCTCACCTCTGACGACTGCGCCTAAGGGCTATACCCCGTTCTATATCAGCCATTATGGACGTCACGGCTCCAGATATGCCTGGAATGACGACACTTATATCGTTATCGCCCGAGTGCTTGAAGCCGCCAGACAGACAGGTTCACTGACCGGGATGGGCGAGACCTTCTACCGCAGGTTTATGGACTTCTATAAGATTCCGCTCATAAATTATGGCAATCTTGTACCCCTCGGCTTCGAGCAGCACAGACGCATTGCAGAGACGATGTTCGAAGAATTTCCCGAAGTCTTTTCAAACGGCGGAAAAGTGGCGGTGCGCTCTTCTGTATCCCAGAGAGCCATAGCCAGCATGTCCGCATTCTGTTCGAGCCTCGTCAAGTGCAGTCCCAAGTTGGAAATGGACATCAGCGTGCTGAATGCCGATATGTGCGTGGCCAATCCTGCTGAAGCTCCCGACGAACTTTTCAGAAACATTTCCGGAGAACTCAAGAGGCCGTCGGATGACGGCACGGTCACCAACATTCAGAAAAAACATTATGACGATGTGCTGAACAGACTTTTTACCGACAGGGGTTTCCTTGAAGATGCCGGAGGGCGTCAGAAGTTCATCTTCGAGTTGTTTATGCTGTGGTCAGGATATCACAATTATTGTGACGAGGACATCTTCGAATTCCTCTTTACAAAAGAGGAACGTGTGGATTTCTGGGCAGGGGAGAACTCCCGGCTTTATCTGAGCCCTACTGAAGAACGTGACCTTACGGTTCCGCTTCTTGAGGATATAGTCGAC
>JAKSKB010000063.1 GCA_024401975.1 Bacteroidales bacterium
CGGCTTCGGGCAGCGTCAAAATCAATGCCAAAGACATAGAAATCAAGTCCTTCGACGTCAAGAAGGATGACCGTTCCGATGACAAGATAGCGGCCGGAAGCTCGCTTCTGCTCACCTCTGAGAAGGTGTTTGCCGGCAGCCGGGACAAAAACAACAAGACCAAGCAGATTCAGATTGTTGCGGACAAGACAGGCGTGTTCGGTGACACCACCGCTGAAGTCCAGCAAGGCGAAGCTAAGGCGATACTCCAGCTTGACGGTGGCAACGTGTCCGTTTCAGGTGGCAAGACCAGCCTGTACGGAGCGACGGAGGTCAACGGGAAGACCGATTTCAAGGCGGACGTCACAGCTCCCAAGGCTTCCATCAAGAACGTGGAGGCAAGCACTTCATTCAAGTCTCCCAACATTCAGGACGGCTTTGCCGCTCCGGCTCCACCTTCGTCGGCCAAACTGAGCGCCAAGTTGAAATTTGAGGAAAAGAAGGCCGCCGAAGGCGGGAAAAAATAGAATATGGGAAAGTTCGTAACTAACGGAGCCTTGCTTCAGTGCAATTTCGGCCTGACCCCCTCGCCTCTGACGGTGATGGGGCTCAGGCCGATGAACGGACATATGCCTATGGCGAACATTATGGATTTTGCGCCTATGGTCAACATAAAGCCGTTCGGAATGTGCAAGTCGATGGCCAATCCCACGGTGGCTTCCGCCACGGCTGCGGCTATGGGGGTGCTTACTCCTATGCCGTGCATACCTGTGATAACGGCTCCGTGGTCGCCGGGAGCGCAGGTCAAGGTGTGCAATCTGCCGGCGCTTCTCAACAACTGCAAGTGTATGTGCGCTTACGGCGGACAGATTTCCATTACTTTCGAAGGGAATCCCGGGAGTGATACGGGTAAATAGAATAATGATATGGATGAGAAGATACTGATTATTGCGGACCAGTTCAGTTCCAGAGTTGAAAAGAGACTGATGAGGATGAATCTCTCCTTTTCGGATTTGTGCATCAAGGCGGAGCCGGCCTCGCTGGTTTCCGTGGAGGTCCCTTCCGGAAGCGGAACGGTTCATCTGGAAAATGCGGCTGACGTCGTGATTCCGGAGTGGAATCAGTTCCTCCTTGCGCCACACGAGGGCTATGACATCGGAAGTGTCGCGACGGGGGTTTTGGAGCGCCATCCGGAGTTCAAGCAGGAAATGAAACTGATGAAGAAGTCGGCCGACAAGGACGATATGGCTCAGGTGCTGTACCTGACTGTGCCTGAAGTCGACAAGGCTCGTCACGATGTCCTGCTGGAAGGGGTCAAGACCCTGACGGACGCTTTCAACGTCCAGGTGGATTCGGAGGCTGCCGCCGCCACTGTCAAGATTGCGCCGTATCTTCTGACCGCGACCAAGGAGGACCAAGACGAGGCGAAGAAGATGATTGCCGACAGAAGTGACGATTACAAGAAGCAGGCTGGGGAAAGTGCCGACAGAAAGAAGAAGGAGATAGAGGAGGCTTATCAGAAATATCTTGAGGCGCAGGCAGAACGGCAGTCCGTGATGGATGAGGCGCAGCAGGCGTTGAATCCTGAAGTGACGGAAAAGATGAAGATGCCTTCTTGATGAGGGAGGGTGAAGATATATTGGCCTCTGCGCGCGTGATGGTGGTGGGCTGTGGGGCTTTGGGCAATGAAGTCCTGAAGAACCTAGCCTTGTGTGGTGTGGGACATTTGGTGTGTGTGGATTTCGACAAGGTGGAAAAGGGCAATCTCACGAGGTCTGTCCTTTTCAGGGAAACCGATGCCGAATCAGGGAGGTTCAAGGTGGATGTGGTGAAGGAGAGGCTGCTGGAATTGAGGCCGGGAATAGATGTATCCGTAGTGAACGGTGACATAGCCTGTGACGTGGGTTTGGGGCTGATAGGGGATATGGACGTGCTGGTCGCCTGCGTGGACAACCGCTGGGCTCGGTTTATGATAAACCGGCACTGTATCAGAATGAACCGGCCTTGGGTGGACGGAGGAATAGCCCTCTCCGAAGGAACGGTCAGGGTGTTTGAGCCGGGGAGGAACTGCTATGCGTGCAGTCTCGGGCCTGACGGATTGAATGAACTTGGCCGCAGGGTTTCCTGCGCCAACGTGATACGCAATGCGATGAAGAACGTATCTGCCGCTACGACGAGCATAAGCGCTTCCATAGCCGGTGCGGTGCAGGCGGGCGAAGTGTTGAAACTTCTTGCGGGAGGCAGTGTCCTTGTGGATAGGATGTTCTATTTCGACACCGATGTGCCGGAGGCCGGGGTGGCGCTGTTCGGAGCATACGATGAAGATTGTCCGGAGCATGAGGCGTGGGGGGCTGTAGAATCGTCGTCGCTGGGCTTGGACAGCACGGTTGAGGATTTGCAGGGACTGAGTGGCGATGGGGTGGAACTGCATCTCAGGGATGACTGTTTCGTTGATTACGTGGTTGACAGGGACACCGGGAAGCGACACGTAGTGATGGCTCCCGGCAGAAAAGTGGCGGAAGCCGTGAAAGAAGCGTTGCATAAGAACGATATGGAACTTTCAGGGTTCTACCAGAACGAGTACAGGTGCATAGGCGGGGATTTTCCATACCGTCATCTTACTCTCGGTGAGCTGGGGATACCCCGGGATGATGTCCTGCGCCTCTCTTATGGGGGAAGGATGCATTTTGTAAGAATGAGATGAAGATACACAAAGAAGCGGGAGCCGAGCTAGTTCTCGGATACTTTTTTCCGGACCTCAGTCAGTCGTGGAATGTCCGTTGTATGGGTACGTTCTACCGTAACTATTCGGGGGACTCCTTGTTTGTGGACGAGCGCTCCCGCGAAGTGGAACTTGCCCGTGACGGGTTCCTGAAGACACTTCCGGAGAATTTCTATTCCGACAAGGATGAGTTTTCGGGTAAAGGGGATCTGAAGGAGAGGCACGATGCTCTGGTGAGGAGGGAAAACATACTCAAGGAAATGTCCATCCCTTTCGATTCGTGTTCTTTCCGGCAGAGAATGTCTGTCGAGAAGAAGATATCGGCGCTGCTTCGTGACAAGGCTTCGATTATCCTGTCGGAGTATCACGGTTTCGACGTCGAAGCCGTGGAGGACCCTTTGGTCAGGAAGGCGGCTCTTATGCTGCCCGAATTGAACGGCAGACGGGGCGATCCGGAGATGGTGAAGACGCTTCTGGCCTCTCTTCTGCATTGCAGGGTGGAAATGGATTTGAGCCACAGATACAGTGCCGGAGAGTCGTGCCGCGCCTGGGTTCCGGAGGTCGTGTATCTGCTTGACGTCCCGGGGCTTGACCGGGAAGGGTTCAAACGGTTCAGAGATGGGATTGCCCCTCTGGAGGAGTTCATAAGGGACAGGCTGATGCCTTTTGACCTTGTATTCACCTTGCAGTTGAGGGATGGATCCTCCGTAGTCAAGAAAGACCTTGTTTCAGGCATTTTGGAATATAACACTGAAATCATATAGCGCTTATGGATATTAACTCAAGATTGAAATGGACTCCCGGTACGGTGCTGACGGCCGGGGCTATGGTCAATTTCGATGACAACCACGAACTGAAACAGCTCTTGACCATCAGAGCCGCTCTGGGCCATCGCTTCGGTCTGATGCCGAATATGACTTTCAATGCGGACGGCTTCTTCGTGGACGGGAGTTACGAGATACCGCACTTGAGATGTACGGCTGTACTGCCGTCCGGGATGACGGTGGATGTGGATGAACCTGTGACCGTCCCGATACCGGGACTCGGTCCCGGCCTGTATTATCTATGTGCGGGATATTCGTCCGAAGAGGTCACTTTCGAAAAGGGTGAACTGACTTTTTCTCGTCCCGGATATGAATATTCCGTCAAGACGCTCGAACAGGTGGTGGGGGAGGACGTTATCCCTCTGGTGAGATTCAGAATAAGCGACGGGGAATGTTCGGTCGAGCCCGATTTCATCCCCCCCTGTCTACTGATGTCCTGCGACGCGAGATTGCTAGGTTTCAGGGACAGATTCGTGTCTTCCATTCAGGAGCTCATCGTGCACAGGAATATGCGTGACCGTCTCGGCAAATATGATTTCGGCCGTTATTTCCTTCACTTGCAGGGTATCAGCACGAAAAATACGGTTGACCATTTTCTTCAGGTGTGCGGCGAACTTGCCAACGCATTGCGCTTTTTCGTCAGGCAGTCCGTGGAGGAGGGGACGGAAGAAAGTGTGCCGCAGCCTTCCTCCTATGACGTGGAGAAATGGCTCTCCTGGCTGGAGTCCGAACTGAAGGCGTCCATTGAATATATGGACGGATTGGAGTTGGAGGACGAAGGGATAGATGTGGATGCTCTTATGGCTCAGATTGAAGCGAGGCTCGCGGAGAAACTGACTGCGGAGTTGAGTGAGAGTCTCGGGGAGAAACTGCGCGAAGTCCTCAAGGAGGACGTGAACGCGAGGATTGACGACGTCCTCAAGGAGTATATGGACGGCACTTTCCGCGCGAGCCTTCACGACGCCGTCAAGAGCGAGTTGAGCGACGAGTTGAGCGGCGATTTGTTCGACAAGCTTTATCAGTCGCTTTATGAAGCATTGTACACTCCTCCCGAGAAGGAGGAAGACAACTATTTGCCTTTGATTTGACGTTTATGGATATGATAGGACTGCCTTTGCAGATAACCCGTAACGGATTCAAGAGGGATGATGACATAAATAGCGCCATCACGTCCTTTCTCAGGCTTCTGCTGACCAACTCCGTCGGCGGCTGTGTCTCCGATATGGATTTCGGCTTTCTTTTCAACAACCTCGCCTTTCGCAATTTCAATGAGAATGACGGGGTGGTCATAGGAGAAGTGGGGGATTTGGGGAAGAAGATATCCGGTAGTTCGAGGAATCTCAACACTTTCGCATCGGAACTCAAGGAAGCGGTGTGCAGATATGAGACAAGACTGGAAGACGTCTCGGTGACGATGACATATTCGAGAAAGGAGAGAAAGATATTCGTGACGATAGGAGGCAAAGTCTCCGTTACCGGAGAGCCGTACAAATATGAGACAATAATAAAAGTTTGGAATTGATATGAACCAGAAGGCTTTCGACACCAGACAACGTGCGGAGACACTTCTTGCAGATGCCGTCTCCACCTGGCAGCGTGGCAACTATTCCGACCAGCTGGAAGGTCTCAAGAATGACCCGGCGTTCCTGCTGCTGGTTTCCGCCATCGCTTTTCAGGCCAACGAACTGGACAATGATATCGCGCACATAGAAAACGACGTGCTGGAGGAGTTCGCGGAACTGCTGATACCGTACGATGCGGGGCACGCAGTCCCGACCACCGTGGCGCTCAGTACTATGCCCTCTTCGGAAGTGGGTGAGGTGGAACTCGATTCCTCGTCCGTGTTCACTCTGACCGGTACGCCTTACCGCTTTATGCCCATCTTGCATACCAGGGCGCTGGGATGGCAGGTGGAATCGGTTGTCAGGAAGGATGGAAGGAAATGGGAAGTGAAAGTGGCTCTGAATTCTCCGATGACCGACTTGTCGCTGGCGACATTCGCCCTGAAAAAAACGGATTACAGGGAATTGCGCGTGAGCGTGAACGGGGAGCAGCTTCCGCTGGCCCGCCCGTGGGAGTACTCCGACCTTCCTCTTGCGGACTGTTTCTCGTGTATGCATGCCGCGTATAACAAGTCCAGGATTTTCGACCCGTCGATGTCCGTAATGGAATTGTTTGCGGCCTATGATATAAGGATGTATTGCATAAAGAACCACGAGCCGGGCAGATTCGTTAGGGAGGACTCGATGTCCATAAAATTCCTGTTCGAATTCGAAGGGGTGGCAGCCGATTTCAGCATAAGCAAGTCCGATATCATATTGAATCCGCTGATTCTTGCGAATCTTTCTCTGAATGAAGTGGCTCTCGACGCCGCCAATCCCATTGCCCGCCTTGAGGCTGCAGACGGCGACGGTTCGGGGGCGACGCCGCAGATTGCCCACATTCTGGCTCCCGACAAGGACCAGATATATTCCGATGCGGAAATATTTGTCAGAAAGGTGTGTGCCGACAGGTTCAATCAGGCCTCGCTCCTGCGCCTGCTGGCTTCCCTGATGGGCAAGATCCACAGCGACTACTATGCTTTCTCCCGCCTCAATATGGCGGGATGCGACACTCTGATGAATGAATTGGGCCTGCTTCTGAAAAAAATGATGTCTATGGTGTCCCAGGCACCGGGCGACAACGTTTCGGGCACTTACGTCATGCTCAAGAATCCTGACGGCAATCCGGATGTCAGTCTCAAGGTGAGGTATCTCACCACTGTCGGCGGGGCCCTGGCCAGGGATATCGACATAAGGAGCTCTTTCAGCGTACCCGGCGGACTGGATGCCAAGGCGACTGTACAGATAGCCGAACCGCAAATCGGTATGGATGAAATTGTCTCCCGCCAGCACATAATGGATGAGGTCAGGTACAGGATTCAGACCAATGACCGCATCATCACTCCCAATGACATACGGATGTTCTGTTACAAGGAACTCAACAGGAGATACGGCATAACTTCGAAGGTGGTGCAGGACATTTCCGTGACGCAGAGTCTCGATACCGACACCACCCTCAAGGGGAATGCGTGCGGATATGTGATTCTCGTGACCGTGTCCATTTCCGGGACGCCGTATGTCAAGCGCAGTATCTGCCCGCAGATATCCAAGGCTGAGATTCTTCTTGAGAAGATGATGCAGTTGAGGAGTTCGAACGTATATCCCATTGTCGTGAAAATCAAAATAGTATAGATATGGAAGAATTCTATCTGAATATCGTTTACAAGAACAAGACGGTGAGGTTCCGCGTAGTCAATCCGGAATTGTCTCTGTCAGTTCTGATGAACAACCTCAAGCACGCCACTAGTCAGGACGGGAAATTGATTTTCGATTTTCCGTCGATAGACTCCACCGGGGCGCCGATGGATTATTTCTTCGGAAAGGAGGACGGTGAGTCTCACGAGATACGCGTGATGAGGCCGAGAATAGGGAAGACGGACCAGTTTCTGTCCGATTACGGCATAAAGAACGGCGATACGGTATTCCTCATCGCCGATCCGTTCCCCGGTTAATCGTTTGCCGGTATGACAGGGAAGGACAGGAGACTGATGTTCGAGTATGACGCCTTGCTTTCCAGACTGGGCGCCAGGAAGGACATACGGATGCGGGTGCTTGCCAGAAACGGCGCGGGCGCGCCGGTGCGTTACCGGATAGACTATCTGATACGCAGTATCTGCGCCGTCGGGAACCTTGAGAGGCTCGGGGAGACAGAGGTGGAGAATCCGCCTGTTTTCGCCGACTCGTTCCCGATGGAGATAGACATTCCGTGCGACTATCCCTGCATTGACGCCCAGCCTGTCTACCGTTTCCTGACCGTTTCGGAAGATGGTGAGAGCATCCCGCATCCGTGGCATCCCAACATCAGGTGGTTCGGGGCCTTTGCCGGGCGTGTATGCGTGAATGCTCCGGACAGTTATTCCGGGATTGTCTGGTGCGTGGAACGCATAGCCGGATATTTGAAATATGACATCTATCACGCGCTCAACGAGCCCCCTTATCCGGAGGACCAGCACGTGGCTGCCTGGGTTGTCAGACAGGGAGAACCGCGGGGGTGGGTGTACTTTAATGAAAAATGATATGAGAAGGAATCTTTTGATATGTCTCATGCTTCTTAGCCTGGGCACTCGGTCATACGGGCAGAAGCAGATAGTGGTGAGCAGTGAAAAACCTTATGTAGAGTGGCTTGGAGGTGTGCCGGATACGGATATGCGCGATTTATGTCTCCGGGTGTCATTTGACGACTCGACGAGTACGGCAAAGGTCTCGCTGAGCAGCGCGAACGCGAATCTGTTCGGTTTCAACAGCGGAGGAATTGTCTATGGACAGATATTCGGTTGCGGGAGAAGACTCAAGACCGGGCGTCTTCCATACAAGGTCGAATATGATTCGTCCCTGAAATTCATCTTGTCCGGACCTTCGAGGAAGTCCCTTGGGAGGGGCTATCGTGAAACTGTCTTCCACTCGTGGCTGGAGTATGACGGAGCGATGCCTGTGCAGTCTGTCACCACTATGCCTGAAGACAGTCTCGTCCGCACCTTCAGCATTACCGATTCCGGTCAGGAAATCAAGTTGCGCCTCCGTCTCAGGGATATTTTCTTCCTTGAGCGCCGCGGTACTCGACCGGCTGCGGCAAAAAAACTCTATCTGTCCAATTATCAGGACCTGCACGCCGAATATGACGTGACAATCCAAAGAAATCCCTGTTACGGTATGGATGGACGGACAGCTGAAATCAATGCGAAACACAAGGACATTTCCGAAGCGGTAAAGATTCTCTCGGACAGTTATCCCGAAGGTAAAGTGCTGTC
>JAKSKB010000064.1 GCA_024401975.1 Bacteroidales bacterium
GATATCGTGCAACACATATTCAACAGGGAATCGATGCAGACATTATAGGCATCTATCGCATCCTTCAGACAGGAGCAATCGGTGACGTTGTCCATTTTCGTATAGCTTTGCAGAAGCCCGCTCTTTGTGTTCTGGAAGTCTTCAAAATCCTCCAGAGAGAGCACCTTTCCTTCAGGATAGGTTTCCTCAAGACCGTTTATTGCCGCAGAAGCCTCTCCGTGTTTGGCCTTGACGGCGGCTATCTGTTCCTCTTTCCCGAAACACGGATTCCTCAGGACCGTGACATCATATTCGATATTGAGGTCCTTATGGCTGGCAAGATAATGCCGTTTCATCGCGGCCGGAGAGGAGCCGTGATGTTCGATGAAGAATATATCCCTGAGCCTAAGCATCATATCAATCTCCTTGGAGGCTGACTCTATCTTGAACACCTGCACAAGGCTATCCTCGGGCATTGCATACTCTTCGCTGACAGGCGTGGCGCCGGAGCTTTCTATCCAGGAATGCAAAATGGCCTCCTTGAATCCGGGACCCAGAGTCTTTTTGGAATATCCGGTCATAAAAAACTTGTCGGACGGATCGTATGCTATCTTGTAGGGAAGTTTCTCCGGCCTGAGCCTCCTGCAGCACTTGAAAATCTCCTTGTACACCAAACCTCCCGAGTGGAATGCGAAAAGACGGGAGTTCGCACTGCTCAGAGAAACTGTGAGCGCACTGGTTGAGTCATTGAAAGAGATTTTCAGGCACATATCGTGACTGTCCACGTCCGGAGTACCGCCAAGCCATTCCACGTAAGGCTGCGAAGCGCTGACCACCACCCTCTTCTGCCCGTATGAGGCAGAAACGGAAATGCATAGACAAAGTATTGTCAATAAAAACCTTCTCATATCATTGTTCATTAAAATAAACCCATCCCCGAGGTTCACCCTGCCTGATCACCCAGGCGGCAACCTGCTGGTCCTCGGGATACGGGGGTTCGTTAATCGCGTGATAGACTTCGTATCTGAGATAACGTGCGATACGGTCCACACACCAGGCAATATCAGTATATGTGTCCGGCATATTCACACATACCCTTCCGGCATATCCCCCGAACCAACGGATATTGGGATGCCAGGGATGGGGAAGCGGTGAGCCACCGGTATCTTCCGTCAGGAAGCGGTAGACGGGCTGTGCGTCGATGCAGGGATAATCCCGCGGAATCTCCACGCTCATCCTGAACCTGTCAGCGAACAGCGGAGGATTAACGGAGCCGGGAAGTCCGAGGGATCCGACATTCTCCACAGAACAGATACTACGGATACGGTATTCCACCATATAGCCTGTCGGCATACCGGCCGCATTGCGGGAAGTCACCTCCACGGAGATATCATCCCGTCCGTCGAACCGTTCTGCCAGCACGGAATACTCGAATTCAAGTCGTCTGTCCTTCCCTGTCATACGCTTATAACTAACCCGGGAACGGGTCGGCAATCAAATGTATCGTGTCTCCGTTCTTCACTCCGTAGTCGGCAAGAATCTGATCTTCTTTACCGATGCGAGGACGCATAACCCTTATCGTATGGGTATCCGCATCCTCCTTGCCGAAGAAATAATCCATAGGAGCGCCTGTCGTATCGATTGAAGGGAAGTCAAAAACCAATTTCCCGTCCGAGCCGATAGCGTGCCGGAGATTGTTCATAAGCAATGACAGGGGGCCTTCCGGGTTGACCACCTTGAATGTGACTGTCTTGTTCTTGTAAACGATGTTCAAAAAGAAATCTTCCATATATTATTCCACTTTTATCTTTACTGAAATCGGATAGATATTCACGCTCCTCACCTGGAGCATCTTTTCCAGCAGGATTTCCGCCTGAGGGATCCTGTCACAGAAATTCCTACGGACGAAGGCCGTGTTTGCAACGATGATGGAAACGAGTATCTCATATCCGCAGGCGTTGTTTCCCGACAACGTGACACCGTCACAAAGGTGCGGGGCCACCGATATCTCGTGAATCAGCTTGGAGACGATGCCGTACCTTACTGCCAGCTCCTTGTAGCAGAACACCCGTATATCATTTCTCGTGACAATCCTGTTGCCGGTATGCTGGTATCGTCTTACGCCTTCAAGTGACAGTTTCCCGTCATCGGTACCGACCTCGTCCGATCCCGGGACAGGAGGAGCGACCTGCACGACCGAATTCGAATCCAGGCCTCCGGCCGGAATGAACCTGCTCTTCTCGGTAAGGGAAGCGGACGCGGCGCTGCCGTCAGTGGTCAGGTAACGTATCTTGACGCTCACCTTATCATTGTCGCGGCTTCTGTCAAGCATCAGATACGGGCCGCCGACAGTCTCCACACGGTTCTCCTTCGCGATATTCAGCAGCTTGTGCAACTGTGCATCCAATTCTGCGACGATTCCCTCTATGGCATTCCCGTCCATATTTGAAAAGGCATAGTAGTCTGAACGGTATTTGTCAATCAGGGAAGAGAGCAGACGGACAAGAGTCGCCCGATTGAAACGGTCGGCCGCCACCCTCCTGACGGAAACACCGACATCGTCGAACATCTGGTCACCGACAGGAGTCAGGATGTGCATAAGCTGCGTCTGTGAATCTCCTCCGGCCCCCGTGATGCGTGCAATGGGATGGGAGGAATCAAGATTTTCCTCCCTGATATCCACATTCGAGAGCAGAACGGTATTCAATATCAGGTCCTCGCTCTTGAATATGAAATCGGCGCCGACACCTTCGAATTCGAGGACGAGCTTCAACTCCATGACCTCGTCGGGAATGAAATCCGCACAGGACTGCTTCCTGACAAAATACATCCTGAGCCCGTGACGGGCGAAGATATCGACAAGCGACATTGACGGGTTATATATCGTAGAGCCCGAATTCTCTATATTCTCGAAGGCAAAAATATCGGAGAAAGGCAGTTCGCTGTACTCCCACGGACGTATCAGGGACAACTCCCTGTCGCCTATCCAAATCCTCACGTCGCGGAAACCCGGATTGCTCAGCGCAAAAGACATCAGGGACAAGTCGGAAACCGGAGTTCCGAACGACAAGCTGACCTCCCATCTCCTCCCGTCCAGCCTGGTAACAGAAGTAATCTCGACAGGCGCCACCCTTGTCTTGAGCACCGGAAGAAATCTGTATTCGGTCCCTTCGAGGCTGAATGAGTCGGTACTGTCGACATCCACCACGCCCACCCCGGGGACAGGAGCCACACGTACCACAGCACTGGCAGGCGTGGCGTGTCCGGCATCATACGAAGAAAATATCTCCGTAAACTCATTCAGGACATCCGTCCTGAACCTCTCTATGTCGTTATCGATTTCATTGGCCTGACGCGCCATAGCGGCCATAATCAGTTTGAATACGGGATCATCCTTCAAAGGAAGCAGCTGGTCGCAGTAATTGCTCTGTTTCCAGACAGCAATCGCGTCCTCCATCAGTTCCCTGACTCTCCATTGTGTATCAAAAACCTTCTGATTCATTATTTCCAGACTTTAATCGTTGTTTGGTATTTATATTCCTCCCCGGATTCCTTGAGCGTACCGTTGACAGTAACATATATATCCCTCTCCTCCCGGGAATACACCATCGACACGGAAACATCGCTCAATCTTGTTTCATACCGTGATATCGCGTCCTGCAATTCGGCAGCGAAAGTGTTGAGATTGCGCGAGTTGCCGCTAATCTTTTTCCCGTACACTCCGGACCTTCCCAGGACCACCCCGTCCGCTTCATTGAAATTCTCCAACATCAGATTGTTGAAGATGAAGCCGAAGCCGTCATCCGCGGCACAGGCACCGTACGGAGTAGTAATCAACAGACGGAGATAGGACGAGACAGACGCACGCAAATCGACATTGCGGGCCAGTCCGTCCTTGCCGATATCCAAAGGGAGTTGTAGTGAAACCATACTCATATCAGCGGTACATAATTGTCATCATCCTCTGCAGGCGGCAGATACAAAGCATCATAGAGCGCCTTGTACAGGCTGTCATACAATGCAGGATTGAGTTCATTGCCAAGTTCTTCCTTGAGGGTATCGTGAGTCCTCGCCGAGAATGTGCCGTCCAGGAACTCCTTGAGTTTTTCATCAATCCTGGCCTCCATCTCCTGCATAAGGGCTTCACGAAGCTCGGAAGTCAGGATTTCGGTCAACTGCGGTTTCAACGTCCCGGTGACGGACTCTTCTATCCGCGCCACAAGCGCGTCGATGTCCAGCTCGGTCTTTTCCGTCACAATACCGTCAAGTATCTCTCCGGCACGTTTGACATAATCCCGCATCCACAGGAGCCACTTCTCTATGTCATAATATGAAAATTCCTCAATATCTTCGTGCCTGTCATTGGGGCTGAAGATAAAATCATCCAGCAGGTCGACAAGGGCGTGAAGTCTCTGTATGAGTTTGGACACGGAGCAGTCTTTCAGGCTCTTGCGGAGGAGCACGCAATACCGCACGAACAGGTACTTGCCGTGCGCTTCATCCACATTGGGATGCGAAGCCACAGTATCGAGCATATCGGCGATGTCCGCACAAATCCCGAGTATCCTGTCATTATCAGAGGCCACAAGGCGGGGAACGATGAAACCGTCATCGATAGAACAGGTCCCGTCGGAAACGAGAAGACGCATCAGCGGGATCACATCACGCTGCCTGAGGCTTTCGAAATCAACAATCTCAAACTCATAAGCAGGCCTGACCATCACTGTCTCTTCACATTCGAACTCAATCTCTTCCTTACCGATACCGGCACAAAGATAATAGATGCCTGAGGTCAGCTTGGGTATGGGAACCACCACACTCTCGTCAATGCTGACATACCTGCCGGACGGAAGCAGGGCGGAGCATTTGAGTGACGGGATCTCAAGATTTCCCTTCACGAAGAAACCACCCGCAGACAGTTCACCGCCGGGCACTACTCCGAAAACATCCCCGAGCAAAGCCTTTATCGTCATAATATTGCGATGCTCGATATTATTGTTCAGATTGTTCAGCAACCGGGACGTCAGCACCATTCCCGGAGCCCATTTTATTTTCGAATTGATATCCATATTACGATTGCAGTTCGCAGTTATAATCCAATATTCCTTCCCAGACCCCGCGATCCGACGAGCCGTGCGACCTGATATCCATCACGAAATTGACATCGAAAGGCATAAACCATTCTTCTATGAATGCCTTAAGCGGGGCTAAACGCTCCAAACATTCGCAAAAGGTCCCGGAGTCAAGATCGGGAATGACGGCCGTATATCTGGCTTCGGGGAGCCAGGCACGGGATGAGTCGGATTCGCTGAACCTGTGGCTGAGGTCCAGTTCCACTTCACATTCCAGCAGTTTCCTGAGCAGCATCTTCACGAAATGCAGGTCTCCCCGGTAATCCGAGACAAAAGGCAGCCACATCATCAGTTTCCTTACCAAAGGATCCTTCTCGTCCTCAAGATTTACGTCAAAATAATCCTGAAGGATAATTTTCACCTTGTCATACAAGACGGAAGACACCTGCTTCTCCAGATGGAGGCGTTCCCTGAAATTGAAATTGTCCAAGGGAGAGAATGCATCGGTGAGCAGATTCCGTCTGAAATTGATTTTCTCATACGCGCCGGACTTGTCCCGATGTTTCCTCAAATCCTCCACATCCGACAACAATCCGTCGGGGAGGTATTTCAGGAAACCGTCACGCGCCAACTCCACATAGGACGCATCCGGATCCAGCTTTATGGAATCATCGTTGTAATTGCGGTAGAAGGAGCCCTTGCAGGAAACCTTCCACTGATATTCCTTCTCCGGGTAGAGATAGTTCAGAAGCATCTCTGCACTTATTTCCTTATTCATTCCCATCGCAGTTCAAAAAAGCGGTCCTTTCCCGCGCAACAAATGTGAAGGACGTCCCCGCGTGGGATGCCCAGAGCACCGAGAGTCAGCTCCCCGTAAGGGAAAGCGGCATCCACCGTCCTGTACTCATTCTGATAAAAATCTTCCGGAGACGCGCCTCGGGGCAGTGATTCAGCCACGCGCCTTCCGGGCAGCATCATCCTATACCGTTCCCCGGTCCTGCGGTCCTCCAGCCAGTCGACGAACTTGTCCTCCCTGAGCAGTATGGACACCTCCGAGCCGCCGCCCGGGAAGGAAGACAGAACATCCGACACAGTGGTATCCACGTTAAACCGCGAGGACTCCACCGGCCCCCACATCTCGTGCTCGGGACAGTCATCGTCGTATGCATCGAACCGCGCGACACCGGCGGTCGGCACGTCCCCGTCATAGTAGAACATCTTCCCACAACTTGAGGCGTCTCCACATATTATCCTTACGGCTTCCTGAGCCTGGACTGCCCCAATCACCGAAGCCGTGATGCTGCTCGTGGGAGCCACGCCCTGACTGCCTGGAGCGCTCACCACATTGGCGCAGGAAAGCCTTTTTTTCAAAGCTCCGATTTCTTCGGGCGCAAGACTGCAGGCGTAGCAGTTCCTGCCCGGGACGAACACCTTCACCGTTCCCTCGGCAAGGGCGATTCCTCCGTCCACCCAGGGACGGTTCATCCTTGCACAGTGCCTGTTTATCACAAACCTGGCCCAACGGCTGTCAACGCAGGACACCACCACATCCATACCCCTGATTACGCCGAGTCCCACGTCATACACTATGTCCGCGTCAAGTGTGAGTATATCCATCCCGGGATTTATCTCCAACAGTCTTTCCTTCGCGACATCGACCTTAAGCCGTCTCCCGTCGGCGTCACTCTGCCTGAAAAGGACGGAACGAGTCAGATTGCCTGTTTCGACCCTGTCGAAATCCACGCAAACGACGTGCCCCACGCCGCACAGGGCGAGGTTCTTCAGAACTTCGTTCCCCAATGCACCGCATCCTACGACCATCACCTTGGCGTCGCGCAACCTGTCCCAACCGCTTGTCATCATTCCTCCATACTCATTGTCCTGGCAGCCTCCGGATTGACGGCGGAGGAAAGCGCATCCTGCTCCTTGTCCAATTCCGCCTTGGCTTCCAGATATCTGGCATAAGCGTCCTCTATTTTCTGTATCCTGTCACCAGCCGCCTCTTCAGCCATTCCCTTGTACTCCTTGGCCTTGTCCTTGACAAGCTGTTCGATGGCATCTGCGTCTTCCTTGGTGGCAGTCAGAAGGTAGGGGGCCATCTTCACTTTCGCCACATTGACTTCCGCTTCCACATATGTACAGAAGGCATCCTTGTATGTACCCACGGACTTTTCGAGGACCTCCTTGCGGCGTTCGTCCACGTACGGCACCGTGACCGTGAGGATGGGGACCGTCTCGTCGCTGTCGGCGGACTTCCGGCATTCCGTAAATTCGGTTATGAATTCCGGATGCGATTCCGCCAGGGCCGGGACAATCATCTCCAGGTCCGTTCCCTCGTGAGGCAGGAAGACAAACGTCATGTCATCTTTCTTTGCAACGTCAACCATATCCTCCAGATGTCTGTCGATGCCTCCATCCGGCACCGAGGTACTGAGAAGAGCCACCGGATCGGCATCGACACAGATATTGAAGAAATGAAATTTCATACTGTTCAGCCGGCCGGTAATCCTGCTCTCCATATCCCCTACAATCATGCTCAAATTCCTGTCCATAATTTCTACTATTTTCCTGTTGCCATAGATACGTTTCCGGGGAAGTTTATGGAAATCTGCCCCCCGTAGGCGCACATACATTTACAATTGTCCATAAGAGCCGGCATCATACACACCTTCGCCTGGCCTCCGGGAGCCCAGGGCCCCGTAATCACTGGCACGCAGGGCATAGGTGTCAGCACGCCCATAGCCGCAGCCGTCGCAGCGGCAACGGTAGGATTGGCCATCGACCTGCACATCGCGAAAGGCTTTATGTTCATCATAGGCGCGAAATCCATAATGTTGGCCATAGGCATATTCCCGTTCATAGGGCGCATCCCCACCAC
>JAKSKB010000065.1 GCA_024401975.1 Bacteroidales bacterium
TGTCCGCTCGTCAACTTCAGATAGATGTGACCAATTGATTTTTAGAGGAAATATAATCAATTCAAAGGAATTCTTGTTAAATTTGCACGATATGAAAAGAACATTTGTTACTCGTTTATGCCTCTTTGCCGCTGCAGCGGCCCTGCTTGTACCGGCGGTTTCGTGCGATGATTCCGGGAAGACCGGCCCCAGGGAGGACAGACTCACGGCCTATCTTGCGGCCTTCATGACAGGATATGACCAGGAGCATATGTATTATGCCGTTGCCGACGGCAAGGATGGCATCCATTTCAAAATGCTCAATGGAGGTAAACCTGTTCTCGCCGCCCATTATGACGACCGCCTTATCCGGGACCCGCACCTTTTCCTTGACAGGGACGGCAGGACATATATATTCTACCGCAGGGAGAACAGTATCTGCTTCGTCAGTTCCGACCATAGTTTCGGACCATGGTCGGAACCGAGGAAAGCAGTCCCGACAGAAGACGTCGACTGGAGAACTGGACAGCCGTCACCAATGAAGAGAAGCCCATCTACAACGAGAAGATATCCTTCCCTGACGGCATACGTCACGGCTCCATCGTAGGAATCACGAGGGAGGAATATGATGCGCTGGTAGAAGCTTTCCCGTTCTATTAGACCCTTGTTGAATTTGTTGCCACCATAATATGGAAGAGGAAAAGAAACTGTATCCTTTCAGGATGATTCCCATCGCCGGAAGCGAAGGGGAAAACGTGCAAATCGCGGATATGGGCTATCTGGATTCGCGGATACGCAACGGCTGGCTGGCCGCCAACAGTCTGAGCGAGGTGATGGATATGTATATGGACCGTGTGGTCGGGGAGCAGTTGTTCGCCGCTTACGGAAGACAGTTCCCGCTTCTGGTGAGGATTCTGGACACGGAGACGGCAGCTCTGCCGCTGATGGTCTGTCCGGATGACTCCACGGCAACGGAACGTTATGACTTCCTGGGCAAGACCAAGATGTGGTACGTGCTTTCGGTATCCGATGACGCGAGGATGGACCTCGGTTTCAGGGATGACGTAGAGTCTGCGGAATTCTATGCGGCCTGCCGTCACGGTGAAGTGGAACCACTCCTGCATTCGTTCAGGCCGAAGGCGGGCGAGAGTTTTCTGGTCCGTCCGGGGACAGTTCATTCGGCAAGGGGTGTAAAGTTGCTTGAGGTGGCGCAGTCTTCTCCCCTGGATTTCAAGATATTCGGATGGGGGAAAGCGATGGGGGGAGATGAGTTCGACGAGTCGCTCAACCTGGAAGCGGCATTTGATTTCATAGACTATAGGAAATATGAAGCGGTTCAGGCGCAGGCTCCTGCCGGAGAAGGACGGGTGCGCCTCGCATCCTGCAACCTGTTCACCGTGACCCTTCTGGACCTGAAATCCCCTCTGGATATAAAACCCGGTGCGCAGAATGGCTTCTCGGCCTACACCTGCATCAAAGGCTCCGCAATGGTCAGGCCTCCCAAAGGTGAGAATGAGATTGAGGCGGCGGCATTGAAGGAGGGGGAGAGCGTGATAGTTCCGGCCGAAGTCGGAGAATTTTTCCTTGTGCCTGCATCGGGCGATACGGTGCTCGTGGAGAGCATAGTGCAGAATGTGACCGGTCTCAACTGATATGACTGATTCGGTAAGGGTTGACAAATATGTCTGGGCCATCAGATGCTTCAAGACCAGAAGCGAGGCTACGGATGCCTGCAACGGCAACAAGGTGCGTCTCAACGGAGTCATCGCCAAACCTTCCAAGTCCGTGAAGAAAGGCGATGTCATAGAGGTCCACAAGGGCAGCGTGCAGTACACTTACAGGGTGCTGGCCTTGACGGAAAACCGTCTCGGGGCCGCGCTTGTGCCGGGTGTGGCCGAAAATCTCACTCCACAGTCGGAACTGGACAAGCTCCACGCCCCCAACGAGACCTTTTTCCTGCGCAGGGAGCGCGGGACGGGCAGACCCACAAAAAAAGAGCGCCGCAATCTCGACGCTCTCTGGGATTCCCTCGAAGAGGAGGAAGACTAGACTACGGTCTCTACCTTGTCTTCGGGGACATACCACAGGTATCCCTTCACGTCTTTCGCCCCCATTTTCCGGTATAGTGACATATATTCTTTCACCTGCTTGACGTAGCGTGGGTTTTCATTCCCGAACTTGTAGTCTATCACCGTGACGGCTCCATCGCGGACAATCACGCGGTCGGGTCTGTAAACGTTTCCGTCATCGCCGAATATGGAGACTTCGTTGAACGACTCTCCCTTCCCGTCGAACCAGTCCGGATGGGCCGCGATTCTTGTTGAAAGCATCTTCCGGCAGTCACGCGCCTGCTCTTCCGTTACCTCTCCGGCCCTGAGCGATGATGCCACGGCACGGTCAAGATCTCCGGGCACGTTCACCTGCGAGAGTATGTCGTGCCTTATGATGCCGAAGCGCCTCCTGGACGATTCTGCTCCCACTCCTTCCTCTCCGAAGAAGTCGCAGGCATCCGTGGAGGGTGACATCCTGTCTCCGGCCTCGTAAGAAGGGTATCCGGAGTCGAGGTTGACGGACTTTTTCCCGGCAGGACGCTTCATCAAGGTGTAGTCGTAGGGCTTTCCGTACTCTCCGCACTCTTTCCCGACGTATTCCCTGACGATATCGAACGCGTTGGGATTGTTCTTTTTTCTCGGGCCGGATATCACGTAGAGCTCTTTTTCGGCCCGCGTGAAGGCGACGTACAGAGTGTTGAGATTGTCGATGAGCTGCATCTTCCTCTCTTTCTTGAGGTATTTTTCGAAACAAGTCCCCTCGATGCCCGTGCCAAGTTTTACGGGGTAGATTCCGTCAAGGTAGTCATCGAGAGGAGTGCCGGTCTCTTCAGGCAGGCACCACTGAAGGGTTTGGCGGAAATTGTCCATCTTTTCGACGAAGGGGAAGATGACGCAGGGGAACTGAAGTCCCTTTGACTTGTGCACGGTCATAATCCTTACGGCAGACGGGTCTTCCGGCGTGCCTATGTAGATTTCCTGTTCCTCCCAGTGGCGCAGGAACATCCTGAGGTTGTTGCCGTTGAGCTGCACCCATTCGGACAGTTCGTCCATAAACGCCTGTATGAATACGGATTCCCCGGAAGTGTCCGACTTCGCGCGGAGTCTTCTGAGCAGACATTCGCACAGGTCGGTCAGGGAATGGTATTCGTCGGGGTATTCGATGCCGAGCGAGCGGGCCAGATAGCTGTTGACGCTGTCGTCGGGGTTCTCCAGACAGGACAGAAGCGAAACGAGCCGCCTTACCGTGAGGGAGGACTTGAGACTGAGGGAGTCGTCCGAGATGACATTGACACCGTTCTCAATCAGGAATGACGCAATCGCGGCACCGTCGGCCTTGTATCTTACGAGTATGCAGATGTCTCCCGGCCGGGCGCCTCTGGAGACTGCGTCGTTGATGATATCCGCCACTTTCGCAAGTTCGTCTTCGGTGTGACATATCGCCACCCGTCCTTCCTGCGTCTCCGAGGACATCTTTTTCTGCGTCAGTCCGGCGTAGATTTCGCTTATTTTCCTGCCGTCTCCGTCTTTGTCCATATTGTCGCAGAACTCCGCCGCATATCCGAAGAAGGCATTGTTGAACGAAACTACCGCCTCACTGCTGCGCCAATTGCTGTCGAGGGTGATTTCAACGGCACCCTTCAGATCTTCTTTCACCTTGCTGTCGAGAAGGGTCCAGTCCGAATCCCTCCATCTGTAGATGCTCTGCTTGACGTCACCCACGATGAGATTGTATCCTCCGCCCGCTTCGCCCTCGAGCAGGAGAGGCCTGAAATTCTCCCACTGTATGTTGGAAGTGTCCTGGAACTCGTCCAGCAGGAAATCACTGAAGCGCACTCCGGTCTTTTCATATATGAAAGGGGCCGTGGCATCGTCAATGATGTCACGGAGCAGGACGTTGGACTCGTCCAGACTCATAAGATTCTTCTCTTTGAGCAGGGCGTCGTACTCCCTGTGGAATTCTCCAGCGAGCCCGAGGCTGAAAATGTTCTGCCTGATGATGGATGCGCTGCGGAATGCCTTTCGGAGCGGGCTTCCGGCAAAGATGCCGCAGAACCGGTTCAAACTTTCGCCTATGGCGTTCTCGAACGCTGCCGTGAGTCCGGAATTTTCCTTCGTCATCCATTTTCCGCTGTCCGAGGCTGTGCTGATGAATGCTTCCGAGGGAGCTTTTCCCTCCCTTACGAAGGCCTTGTCGGTGAAATGGTAGATTCTTGTCAGCCATTTCCTGGAGGTCTTGTCAGCATCAAGACCGTTGCTCTCAATCGCATCCGCTACATCCTGCGCTGCCCGGCACACTTCGTTCACGTAGAGCTCCATTGCCTCGTTGCAGGCCTTGCCGAGTTCCCTGAGCCGTTCTTTGCCAAGTGTCCTGCTTTCGTCTATGCCGCAGGCCTCGACTAGTCTGCGGTGGTTCTCCGATTTGATTTGCCGGCCCGTATCCAGAAGTATGGTGTCGAGGTCCGGTTTCTTTCCTTCTCCGAGAGCTTCCGTCACGCTCTGCTTTATCCACCCGACGAGTTCTTTCTTGTCCTCCGTCAAGGAGTCTAGGATGCGGTCTGCGCTTTCTTTTATCAGGGAGTCCCTGTCGAGCTCTATCTGGTAGGAGGCGAAGTATCCTATTTCCCTCGAGAATGACTTGAGTATCTTCTGGAAGAATCGGTCTATGGTGCTTACGGAGAATGCGCTGTAGTCGTGGAGTATGTCAATCAGGAATCTGCGTGCGCGGGAATCGCCCGCGTCTGCCATTTTCTTGAGGTCATCGAGTATGCGCTGCTTCATCTCCGCCGTTGCCTTGTTGGTGAACGTGACGGCGAGTATGTGCCTGTAGGGGAATTCATCCGTGCCGGCCATCAGGCGGGCCATATAAGTGTGAGAGAGCTGGTATGTCTTGCCGGCGCCAGCCGACGCCTTGTAAATCTCCGTCATTTCCCGCAAATCATTTTGAAGTCACATATATCGCAGACTCCGTTCCCGCTTCTGCGGTCGAAACCTGTTCCGGGGTCGGCGATTTCTTTCAGCAGGGCGGACAGCCTGCAATCCATCTCCTCACGGAACTTTTCGGACAGGGACACGTTCTTCACCCCTTCCACAAACAGTCTGGAAGTCTGATATATGGAATTGACCAGGGTCTGTCCCTTGTAGAAGGGGAGCCTTTTCGCGAATTCGTCGTAGAGATAGAGCTGGAGCGCTATTTTCGGCCGGTCTTTTTCCTTGATGGCAGTGCTGAACACACTCTCTGCTATCTTTTCGGCGTTGTCGTCGTTTATATTGACGTCATTGTCGCTGACGTGTCCTGTCTTGTAGTCCACGATGCGGATTTCACCGTCACGGAATGAGTCTATCCTGTCTATGAATCCCTTGAAGCGGAATCCGTCCTTGTCATATCCGGTGCACCTGCACTCCATCCCCAGGATGGAGAACCTGTCCGTGCCGTATGCATCCATAAGTTCCACGTCCCTGGCAACCGTTTTCATCACGTAACGCACGGTCATATCTTCATATATGATGTTGCGGCCCGTGATTTCCCCGGTTTTGAGCACTTCCGTTATGGCTTGCCTTACAAGGGCCTTCACCTCCCGTTCCTTTATCGCGGAGAGCCATTCGCGCGAGACTGTGCTCCTGCCCTTGTAGAGGTTTTCCATAGTTCTGTGGAACACGCTTCCCATCATCCCGCCGTCAAGAGATTCGGCCACTTCGTCCGGTTTGGAAAGTCCGACGACATATTTGTAGTAGAACCTGGCAGGGCAGGCGAGATAGTCCTGCAGGGATGAGGCTGAGAGGGGATTCCTCCTGATGGCGAGTATGTCTTCATCAGTCTTTTCCAGCGGCGCCGGTCCCGCCGCGCGCCCTATCGCCGAAGTCGCGGCGAGCCTTTCCACTTCCGCGCCGAAATGCATTTCGAGCTGCTTGACGTACCGGCTCTCTTCGCCTGAACGGCTTACTTCAGGTCTGGAGTCATACACCATCCACACGTTGGACGCCCGCTGTATCATTCTGTAGAAATAGTACGCCCAGATGGCGTCCTGGTACTCGTATGTCGGCAGTCCGAAGCCTTTGCGCAACTCGTGCGGGATGAACGACGAACTGACGGAGTGTTTGGGAAATACGCCTTCGTTGCAGGACAAGATGATGACGTTCTCGAAGTCAAGCGCCCTGGTCTCGAGCGGCCCCATTATCTGGAGACCGTTGAGAGGCTCTCCCTTGAAAGGCACGCTGACAGTGCTTGCAAGCCCTTCGACGAGCCGTATCCAGGTGGCGGGGAGTATGTCAGGAGACAGATTCCGTATCTTTCCCACGGCGAGGTAATATTCCCTGGCGAATTCCTGCTCCACTGCCATCCCGGGCACCTTCCCCAACAGGGAGCCGACGGTGGATATGATTTCCAGATAATATTCCGGAAGGGCGCCCGATGTCACGGGATCCTTGGACTGCGGGTCGGTCACGACGGTCCTGAATATGGTCCTGAGCAGCTGCGACTCTGCGAAATCACTTTCGGGAATGTAATATTTGACCTCCTTGCGTATCTTCTTCACCGTTTCCCTGTCTTCTTCGGTGAGGACGCTCTTCAGCACGCTGTTGGAAAGCAGACCCCATACCTGACGATGATAGAACATATTCTTTCCGTCCTTTTTGCGTATGTGGAGCTGCAGGGCCCCGGCTTCATTGAGCAGAGAATGGAATTCGCTGCCCCCTATGGGATAGCCCATCGTGACGTTCACTTTCTTCACTTCGGGAGGAATGGAGTTCATCACCGGGATGAGCAGGTTCTCGTCCGGGAGCACCACGGCCGTTTCCGTCCCGGGCGTGATGCCCATCTTGCGGAAAATCTCCGGCAACTGCTTCGCCTGTCCGGTGGCGGAGGGTACGGCGAGAGCGTGGAATGCAGTCGCGGGCAACTCTTCCGCCGTGTCAATGGCGAACGCCTGCGGGAATTCCGCTATGTTGTCTTTCATAAAGAAAGACGATTTGTTGTCGGAATCCTTGACGTAACTGCTGCAGAAATCCCAGCAGAATTCGGCCAGCCCCGCATCGCGCATCTTCCGCATAGTGGTCTTTTCACATTCGTTGAGGGCGTTCAGGCCCACGAACACGAATCTGTCCACCCCCTTGAAACGTTCTCCCAGCACTTCTGATACGGGCCTGGCGTTTTCTCCCCTGAGACTTTCCGCGAGCTGGCGGTAGGCTTGACCTTCATAGGAAAGGCCGCTCTCCCTGAGGACTTTTCCGAATTCCAGATAGAGGGGGTGAAGGATGTCCCATATCTTGAGGAACCTGCCTTTTACGTTTCTCCCCGTCTTGTCCGGGGTGTTCTTTAGGATTGAGCCGTCACGGAAGTGCGACAAGAAGTTGAGGATTGCTTCGCGCTGCCTGTCTGACAGATACGAGTAGTCATCCTCCATATTCTTGAACTCTTCCACGTTGGTGAAGAGGCTTCCGGCATTGACCAGATATTTGTCCACGTCGTCGAAGTCCGCGAGGATGACGTCTCCCCAGAATATGAATTCGTCCAGCGGCTCGGCATTGGGGTAAAGCCGCTTGTAGCAGTCATAGAGAGTGATGAGCAACTGTATCCTGTCAGTCTGCTCCAATCCGCTGACGCGGAAGAAGAAGTCGTTGACGGACAGCATAAGGGGCGCTTTCACAGGCACGCCGGAGTCCCTGACTTCTTCGGAAAGATATTTTCTGAAAAAGACCTGAGCCCTTCTGTTGGGGAAAAGGAAACAGATCCGGTCGAGCCCCTCTTCATTGAAATAGTGGGAAGCGACCTGTCTGAGAAATGGTGTCATCGCGGTATCAAGATAAAAAAAGAGGCCGAAGTTGACCGCTTTTCAGTGGTGTCGGCAGGAGTTGAACCGGCGACACATGGATTTTCAGTCCATTGCTCTA